>JAYUKK010000136.1:0-13165 GCA_043764515.1 Microbacterium sp. | reverse complement strand
TCGACCTTGGTTCCGCCAAGGTCGACGGCGAGGGCGTAGTCGGTCACGCAAGGTCCTTCCGGGGGAGTGGTGGCGGCCGCACAGCACTACCGCACAGCGGCTCTCCCCAGCGTACCGACGCGCATGAGCCTCGCGTGGCACGCTTTCGCTCATATGAGCAGAGCGCGCAACATATGTTGGTGTGTGGGTGCCGTGCCGCCTAGCCTGAGGGGACGAGCGTGGGCGATGTGCCGCGCGCTCGCGTCACGGAAGGACGCGCACCGCATGGTCCCCGCCGAGAGCGCCGCAGCGAACGAGCTGCTCGCCGTGCGTGCTGCCGAGCTCTACTACGAAGAGAACAAGACGCAAGACGAGATCGGCGCCATTTTGCGCGTCACGCGGTGGAAGGTCGGGCGGCTGCTCGCTCAAGCCCGCGAGCGCGGAATCATCCGCATCGAGATCGTGCACCCGCGGGCCCGACGACTCGCCCTCGAGCGAGACCTCACCGCCCGGTTTGGGCTGAAAGACGCCGTGGTTGTTCCGGCGCCCTCGGATGACTCCGAGCTACAAGCGCGCGTGAGTGAAGCCGCCGCCGACTACCTCGTGAGCCACCGACCCGTTCCTCGCCTGCTGGGGGTGAGCTGGGGCCGAACGCTGCACCAGGTCGCTGAAGCGCTGCCGTCGGGCTGGTCGACGGCCGTCAACGTCGTGCAGATCAACGGCGGCGTGAGCCTCAGCAAGCGCCCGGGCACGGCCGCCGCGACGGCGGTCATGATCGCCCAGAAGGCTGGCGGCCAGGCGACGCTGCTGCCGAGCCCGGCCATCCTCGAGCGCCTCGAGACGAAGAAGGCGATCGAAGGTGACCGCACGGTCGGCGGCGTGCTGGGCATGGCGCGCGGCGCGTCGGCCTACCTCTACAGTGCGGGCGTGGCCGACACGAGTTCGGTGCACGTCGACAGCGGCTACCTCACGCCCGCCGACATTGCCCGGCTCGTGGAGCGCGGCGCCGTGGGCGACGTTATTGGTCGCTACATCACCGCCGACGGCACGATCGCTGACCCCGAACTGGATGCCCGCACTCTCGGCCTCGGCCTCGAAGAGCTGCGCATCGCGAGCACGAGCATTCTCGTCATCGGCGGTGAGCCCAAGCACGCCGTTGCGCGCGCCATCGTGACGCACGGCCTCTGCTCGGTGCTCGTGACCGACGAGCACACCGCCCGCGCCCTGTTGGACGACACGGACGCTGACCTTCACCTCGACACCGACCTTCACCTCGACACTGGCCTCGAACCCGCCACCACAGCATCCCGAGAGGACGCCTCATGACCATCACCCCTTCCGTTGGCCGTGCGCCGGCGGATCGCGCCGTGCGTTTGCTCGGTGGCGACCTCACCGAGACGGCCTTGCGGCTGCACCTCGACGGCCTCACGGGGGTCGACGCCGTCGGCCTCGAAGAGCGGGCCGCGGGCTTGAGCACGCGATCGATCAAGACGAGCTCGAAGGCGTGGGCGCTCGACACCATCATTCGCACGTGCGACCTCACGACGCTCGAGGGTGCCGACACTCCCGGCAAGGTGCGCTCGCTCGTCGCGAAAGCAATCACGCCCGATGCGAGCGACCCGACGACCCCGAGCGTCGCGGCCGTCTGTGTCTATGGCGACATGGTGGGCTACGCCGTCGAAGCGCTGGGTAGCCGGCACGCCGCGGGGGGCACGGAGGGCATCCAGGTGGCCGCCGTCGCGACCGCGTTCCCCTCGGGTCGCGCGAGCCTCGCCATCAAGCTCGCCGACACGCGTGATGCTGTGGCTGCGGGTGCCGATGAGATCGACATGGTCATCGACCGTGGCGCGTTCCTCAGCGGTCAGTACGGGGTCGTGTTCGACCAGATCGTCGCCGTGCGTGAGGCGTGTATCCGCCCCGACGGTAGCCACGCGCACCTCAAGGTCATTCTCGAGACAGGCGAACTGCAGACGTACGACAACGTCAAGCGGGCATCCTGGCTCGCGATTCTCGCAGGAGCCGACTTCATCAAGACCTCGACGGGCAAGGTGAGCCCCGCGGCCACGCTGCCCGTCACCTTGCTCATGCTCGAGGTCATTCGCGACTGGCATCGCCTGACGGGCGAGAAGATCGGCATGAAGCCGGCCGGCGGCATCCGCGCCTCGAAAGATGCCGTGCGCTACCTCGTCACGGTCGCCGAGACCGTGGGCGAAGAGTGGCTCACGCCGCAATTGTGGCGCTTCGGCGCCTCGAGCCTCGTCAACGACGTGTTGCTGCAGCGCCAGAAGATGCGAACCGGTCACTACAGTGGCCCCGACTACGTGACGGTGGACTAGATCATGGCCTTTCTCGATTACGCAGCGGCGCCGGAGTCGGCGTCGATTCTGAACCTCAAGGCCCAATACGGCCTCTTCATCGATGGCGAGTTCGTCGACGGCCACGGCGAGGTCTTCGACACGATCTCGCCCGCGACCGAGCAGGTCATTGCGAGCATCGCGCAGGCCACCGCCGGTGATGTGGATGTTGCGGTCGCGGCGGCGAGGCGCGCGTACGACCGCGTGTGGTCGCGCATGTCGGGCAGCGATCGCGGCAAGTACCTCTTCCGTATTGCGCGGCTCGTGCAAGAGCGCGCCCGCGAGCTCGCGGTCGCCGAAAGCCTCGACAACGGCAAGCCCATCCGTGAGACGCGCGATGTGGATGTTCCGCTCGTGGCCGCGTGGTTCTTCTACTACGCCGGCTGGGCCGACAAGCTCGAGCACGCCGGCCTCGGCCCCAACCCTCGGGCGCTGGGCGTTGCCGCGCAGGTCATCCCGTGGAACTTCCCGCTGCTCATGCTCGCGTGGAAGATCGCCCCGGCCCTCGCCGCCGGCAACACCGTGGTCATCAAGCCCGCCGAGACGACCTCGCTGACGGCCATGCTCTTCGCCGAGATTCTGCAGCAGGCTGACCTGCCCGCGGGCGTCGTCAACATCGTCACGGGCCCCGGCGCAACCGGCCAGGCGCTCGTGACCCACGAGGACATCAACAAGGTTGCCTTTACGGGGTCGACGAACGTTGGCCGGATGATCGCGCGCCAGGTTGCCGGAACCCAGAAGCGCCTCACCCTCGAGCTCGGCGGTAAAGCCGCCAACATCGTTTTCGACGACGCTCCGATGGATCAAGCGATCGAGGGAATCGTCAACGGCATCTTCTTCAATCAGGGTCACGTGTGCTGCGCAGGCTCGCGCCTGCTCGTGCAAGAGAACGTGCACGACGAGGTCATCGACCGCCTCAAGGCGCGGCTCTCGACGTTGCGCATGGGCGACCCGCTCGACAAGAACACCGACATCGGCGCGATCAACTCGGCCGCGCAGCTCGAGCGCATTCGCACTCTGAGCGACACGGGTGAGAGCGAGGGCGCCGAGCGCTGGACGGCCGATTGTCGCATCCCCGAGAAGGGTTTCTGGTTCGCGCCGACGATCTTCACCAAGGTGAGCGCGGCGCATGCGATTGCCCGCGAAGAGATCTTTGGCCCCGTGCTCTCGGTGCTGACGTTCCGCACCCCGGCTGAGGCGATCACGAAGGCCAACAACACGCCCTACGGTCTCTCGGCCGGCATCTGGACCGAGAAGGGCAGCCGCATGCTGGCCCTCGTCGACCAGTTGAAGGCGGGCGTTGTGTGGGCGAACACTTTCAACCGTTTTGACCCCGCGTCGCCGTTCGGCGGCTACAAAGAGTCGGGTTACGGCCGCGAAGGTGGCCGCCACGGGCTCGCTGCGTACTTGGAGGCGAGTGGGTGGGATGCTCCGGCATCGCTGAGCGCAGCATCCAACACTCCCGCCCCCCGATCTGCCAAGAAGACCCGGAAGGCGGTCGTGAAATGAGCCGGCTCACCGTACCCAAGACCTACAAGCTCTACATCGGCGGCAAGTTTCCGCGCAGTGAGAGCGGCCGCACCTACGAGGTCGTCGCTGCCGACGGCTCGTTCTTGGCCAACGCTTCACAGGCCTCTCGCAAAGATGCCCGCGATGCCGTGGTCGCCGCTCGAGCGGCGGTCGGCGGCTGGTCGGGCGCCACGGCCTACAACCGCGGCCAGGTGGTCTATCGCATCGCCGAGCTGCTCGAGGGGCGTCGCGCGCAGTTCGTCGACGAGATCGTCCACTCCGAGGGCGTGTCTGCGGCAGACGCAGGCGCGCAGGTCGATCTCGCGATCGACGTGTGGGTTTGGTACGCCGGCTGGGCCGACAAGTACGCGCAGGTGGCGGGCAACGCCAACCCGGTCTCGGGGCCCTACTTCAACATTTCCGTGCCCGAGCCGACGGGCGTCGTGGCCGCGGTCGCGCCGCAGGGCGTGACGGGCGGGTCGCTGCTCGGTCTCGTCTCGGTGCTTGCTCCGATCGTCGTCAGCGGCAACACCGTCGTGGTCGTTGCCGACGAGCGTGCGCCGTTGTCGGCAATCTCGCTCAGCGAAGTGCTCGCGACCTCGGATGTTCCCAGCGGCGTGGTCAACATGCTCACGGGTTCGGCGGCCGAGATCATGCCGTGGCTCGCGTCACACGCCGACGTGAACGCGCTCGACCTCACGGGCGCCGGTTCGATCACGGGCGCCAAGGGTGAGACCTGGGTCGACCTGCAGTTGGCGGCGGCCGAGACGCTCAAGCGCGTCGTGGCACCCGTCGCGGGCATCCCGCGCCCGGCGCTCGAGCGCATCACGGCGTTCGTCGAGACGAAAACGGTCTGGCACACCAAGTCGATGATGTAACCCGCTGGGGCGCGGTTGCCTTCCGTGGCGATTAGGCGGCTGGGAGTCGCGAGAGTGCTTCGTCAGCCGTCAGGTGCGGTACTCCTGATTGGACAGCGCGAACCAGGCCGATGAGGGCTGCATTGACCGGCGTGGGGACGCCGAGCGAATTGCCGTAGTCGACGATCGCGCCGTTGATCGCGTCGACTTCGGTGGTGCGGCCGCGACGGATGCTCTGCAGCATCGAGGCGGGATTGGGCACGTCGCCCATTCCGGCGGCGAGGTGCTGGGCGAGCTCGGCGGCCGCGGCGGTACCGCCCTCGCGCACGCGGGCCACGGCCTCAGCATCCACCGCCCCGATGGCCCCCCAGCGGGCACCGGCAGCGGTTCCCACCCGCACGGTCTCGACCATCGCCCGAGCGATCACATCGCGAAGCTGCGCATGCGCGACGGTCTGCTGAACGCTCAGGCCCGTGATGGCGGGCAGGGCGTTGACCTGGTTGATGAGTAGCTTGGTCCACTGGGCGCCGCGAATGTTCTCGGCGAGCACGAGTTCGGCGGGGAGCGCCTCGCGCAGCAGTAGTTCGGCAACGGCGACCGCGGCAGGGTCACCACCGAGCGTGAGGCCGTTGGGGCCCGTGACGGTGATGTGGCCGGGGCCGGTCAGGCTCACGGCGAAGAGCGCGAGGCCGATCGCGACGGGGGAGTGCGGCAGGGCATCCCGCACCGCGTCTTCTCCGCCCAGGCCGTTCTGCAGCACGAGCACGGGCGTGCCGTCATGGGTGGCCCACGGGGCGAGAGCCTCGGCGGAGTCGTGCGCTTTCGTCGCGAGCACGAACAGGTCGACCGGGTGGGTCGGGATGCTGCGCACGAGCTCGACCGCGGCCACCCACTCGCCCCAGCCGCCGTCGATGCGCAGCCCGGCGCGAGCAATCGCCTCGGCATGCTCGCCGCGCGCCGTCACGAGCACCTCGTGCCCCGCGCGCGCGGTCAGGGCGGCCACGAGGCCGCCGACCGCGCCCGCTCCGATAACCGCGATGCGCATGCTCGCCAGCCTAAGCGCGAGAGCCGCACGTCGGCCGACCCACCCGCCCGCTAGCGTGGAGTCGTGCCTACCGGATTGCTGCTCGTCGACAAGCCGCAGGGTCTCACGAGCCACGACGTTGTCGCGCGCGCGCGCCGCGCACTCGGCACCCGCAAGGTCGGCCATGCCGGCACTCTCGACCCCATGGCAACGGGCCTGCTCACGCTCGGGGCAGGCTCGGCCACGCGCCTACTCACCTACCTCGTGGGTCTCGACAAGACCTACGAGACGACGATGCGGCTCGGCGCCGCCACGACGACCGACGACGCCGAGGGTGAGGTTGTCAGCACAGCCGAGCCCGCACTCGTCGCGGCGGTGACCGACGCGGCGCTCGCGGCGGGAATCAGCGCGCTGACGGGCGAGATCGACCAGCGGCCCAGTTCGGTCAGCGCGATCAAGGTCGACGGCAAGCGCGCCTACGACCGCGTGCGCGCGGGCGAAGAGGTCGAGCTCGCGTCGCGTCGCGTCACGATCAGCGCTTTCGAGGTGCTGGCGGTGCGGCGCACCGGTGACGCGATCGAGGTGGATGCTCGCATCGACTGCAGCTCAGGCACCTACATTCGCGCCCTCGCGCGCGACCTCGGGGCGGCACTGGGCATCGGCGGGCACCTTACGGCTCTGCGGCGCACGCGCGTGGGGTCGTTCGATGTTGCCGACGCCGTGAGTCTCGAGACTCTGGCCGAGGGCGGTGCGAGCCTGCTCGCGAGCCCCGCGGAGGTTGCCGCGCGGCTGTTCCCGGTACTCGACGTGGACGCCGCTCAGGCCCGCGACCTCGGGCACGGCAAGCTATTGACGCTCGCGGAGCACCCCGACGCCGAGCCGGTCGCCGCGATTGAGCGCGGCGCGGGCGGGGGGTCGACACGTGCCGGGCATCCCGACCGCCTCGTCGCCCTCATCAGCGTGCGTCAGGGTCGCGGTCGTACGCTGGTCGGGTTCCCGCCCGAGAGTGCCCAGGAGGCCCCGCAGTGATCGAGTGGTTCACCACGATCGCCATCATCGTGAGCGTCGTCGCGGGCCTCGCAGCTCTCGTGCTCGGCGGCATCGGCCGCAAGCCCGATGACTACAGCGTGCTGCCGACGGCGTCTGTCGCCCTGGTTTTGCTCGTGCAGATCGTCATCGGCATCGTGGCGCCCTTCGTCGGCAACGAGCCGACGGGCGACATCGTCGAGTGGTGGATCTACCTCGTGGTTGCCCTTGTGCTGCCCGTCGCGGCCATCGCCTGGGCCCTCGTCGACCGCACGCGCTGGGCAACCGTCGTGATGGGCGTTGCAAGCCTGGCGGTAGCGGTCATGGTATTCCGCATGAACCAGATCTGGTTCGTGCAGGGTGTCGCGCTCGTCAGCTGACAAGGCTGGTGACGGATGCTCGCCTCGCGATAGCGTGCCTGCATGCCCCTGACCCTCGAGCGCGACGGAGTGTTCCGCGCATCGGTCTACGACAAGACCGATTGGTACATCGTCGACCCAAGCGCCGAGGGCGGCGTCGAGCCTGCCCTGCAAGCCTTCTTGCAGCGGGTTGAGCGAACAAACCGAGGCGAGTGGGAGCGCGTCGCGCGAGCGGCCGTTTTCTTCGTGGTGCTGTTCGTGGTCGGCGGTGGTCTCGCCTATGTCTCGATGCTCGTGCCGGGTATCGACATCTGGCGGGGATTGATCTACGTCGGCGCACTCATCGTCGGACTCATTGCAGCGGGCGTCTCGATCATCCCTGTGTTTCCGCTTCGGCATCCTGAGCCCCCGGAAGAGAACACAACCAGGCGGATTCCGTCACAGATCGTCGAGTGGGCTGATGACTCCATCTCCGCAGCGAGCTTATGGAGCCTCGTTCGTGCGCACCATGAACTCGACGATGTTCGGCGGTTGGCGCGTGTCGTACTGGATGACTGGGACTTCGAGCTTGGTGGGGAACGCCCCGACGAGGCAGTGCATACCTTGGTCTTGCCGACGTTGCGGCGAGAGTTCACCGAGCGGCGAAACCGCTACCTACAGGTGAGCGCCGAACTCGGGTTCACACCGCTCGATGCTGACCAAAGCGACTTCACGGATCTTGAGAAGCCGCGAAGGATCTAAGCCTTCAAGGAGTCGATCGCGGTGAGCACCGTGTCGAGCGACCCCTCCAAGTCGGCGACAACGAGCACAGCGCCCGTCTCGCGCAGATCGTTGACCGAGAACACGCCCGTCGCGACTCCGATGAACGGCATGCCTGCGGCGGCTGCCGCTTCGTCGTCGCGCGGCGTATCGCCGATGATCACGAGGGTCTCGCCGGGCAACGCCTCGCGCGCCGCGCGGGTAATCTCACTGCGCTCGCGGGCCGTCGCGCCGAAGAACGAGCGATCCCAGTCGAACCACTCCGGCCCGAGCCCGGCGCCCTCGAGCTTGACGCGAGCGCGCACGAGCGAGTTGCCCGTCAACAGCGCGTTGTGCCAGCCGCGGGCGGCGACCGCGGTGAGAGCATCCGTCACGCCGGGGGCGGCTTCGCGCCGATCGCCCGCTTGCGCGCGCTCGATCGAGAGCTCGTCAAGCACGGCGCGGGCGCGCTCGTGCCACGAGTCGTCGTAGCCGAAGTGGGCGAGGATCTCACTGAGGATCAGCCCATCGGGCTTGCCGTGCGTGCGCGGCATCGGCGGGTGCAGTTCGCGGCCCACGGTGCGCTCGACGGCCGTGTGATAGAGCTCGCCGCCCCCGCTGAACGAGTTGAGCAGCAGGGTTCCGTCGACATCCCAAAGAATTGTGGTGGTCACCCGACAACCCTGCCAGACCACCAGCCCCCGGGCCGCCGGTGCATCTCCACAATTCAGGAGTTCTGGATGCTCACGCGCCGCGACACGCCCGGCGGGGCATCCGCAGCCCTCTTCTGTCGGCGCGACTCCTGAATTGTGGAGACGCGCCTGGGAGGATGGGCACGTGCCCAGCGCCCTTCCCCTCGCCGACCCAGCCCCCGACGACGGGATGCTGCCGCCGAGCGTGATCGACGGCGCCGAGCACCGCGACCTCGGGGTGTATCTGCACGTTCCGTTCTGTCGCGTGCGCTGCGGCTATTGCGACTTCAACACGTACACGGCCGATGAAGTGCGCGGGGTGAAGCAGAGCGACTTCGCCGACCAGGCGATCGCCGAGGTCGAGCTCGCCGCGCGTGTGCTGAGCGAGAGCGGACTACCGCAAAGGCCCGTGAGCACGGTCTTCTTCGGGGGCGGCACCCCGACCCTTCTGCCGACCGACGACCTCGCGCGCATGCTTGCGGCCGTGCGCGACACCTGGGGCCTGGCGCCCGACGCCGAAGTGACGACAGAGGCCAACCCCGACTCGATCGACGCTGCAGGCCTCGAGCGCCTCGCCGCGGCGGGGTTCACGCGCGTGAGTGTCGGCATGCAGTCGGCAGTGCCCCACGTGCTCGCGGTGCTCGAGCGCACGCACAACCCCGAGAACGTGCCGCGCGTCGTCGCGGCCGCGAAAGCCGCCGGTCTGCACGTGAGCCTCGACCTCATCTACGGCACGCCTGGCGAGACCGAAGACGACTGGCAGCGCAGCCTTGACGCGGCTCTCTCGTGCGAACCCGACCACCTGAGTGCCTACGCGCTCATTGTCGAAGAGGGCACGAAGCTCGCTCGGCAGATCGCGCGCGGCGAGGTGCCGCCCGTCGACGACGACCTGCACGCCGCGTTATACGAGGCGGCGGATGCTCGCCTCGCGGCCGCCGGATACGCCTGGTACGAAGTCAGCAACTGGGCCCGCACACCCGCGCAGCGTTCACGCCACAATCGCGCCTACTGGCTCGGCCACGACTGGTGGGGCATCGGCCCCGGCGCCCACAGCCACGTCGGCGGCGTGCGATGGTGGAACGTCAAGCACCCCGCCGCCTACGCCGACCGCCTCGCGCACGGGCTCAGCCCCGCGGCGGGCCGCGAAACCCTCGACACCGAAACCCGACGCGTCGAACGCGTGCTGCTGCAGACGCGACTCGTCGAGGGCTTGCCGACGGATGCCCTCACCCCGCTCGGCCGCCGAGCCGTCGCCCAGCTCATCGCCGATGAGCTCGTCGAGCCAGGGCCCGCGCTGCGCGGCATCGTCGTGCTCACGCTGCGCGGGCGCCTACTCGCCGACGCGGTTGTGCGCCGTCTCTTGCCCGACTGAGTTTCTCTAGCGGACGAACGTGATCGACAGCGGGTAGGTGTAGGCCTCGCCGCGGTTGGCTGCGATGGCGGCCAAGATCGAGAACACGATCAGCAGTACATAGACAGCGATGAGTAGGAAGAACCCGATGAACACGACGCTCAGAACGACACCGGCAAGGTAGCCGATGATCATCGTGAGCTGAAAGTTCAGCGCGGTGGCGCTGTGGCCTCGAATGAACGGCCCACGATCGCGAAGAACGAGATAGGCAACGAGCGAGGGGAGGAAGTAGAAGAAGATGCCGCCGACATGCACGAGGGTAGCCCACAGCTTTTCGTCGGCGGGGCTCATCGGCTGCGGGGCGGCGGCATAAGGGTTTTCAGGCTGATCGGTCATGCGCCCATTAAACACCTGGGGGCCCGACCATGGTGGTCGAGCCCCTCTGGGTTTGCGGTGTCGCGCGTTACTTGATGAGGCGCACAGCGAACGGGTAACGGTATGCCGTGCCGTCCTTCGCCTTCGTGAAGCCGATAATCGAGAAGATAACGCCAGCGAGCCAGGCGGCCCACGCGACGAAGTAGAACAGGAAGCCGATCAGCACGACGGCGAGGATCGAGCCGACGATGTAGGCAATGACCTGCACGCCGACGACGGTGATCTGGAAGTTCAGCGCTTCTTTGGCTTCCTGGTTCGTGAACGAACCGCGGTCTTTGAACACGAGCCAGATGATGAGCGACGGGAGGAAGCCGATCACGCCACCGAGGTGCGCGAACGACGCCCACTGGCGGTCCTCCGCCTCCGAGAGCGGAGCAGCCGGCGCGGCGGGGGGAGGAGTCTGGTCAGTCATGAGAGCTGCCTTTCAATGATTCTGAAGCGGTTGGGTACTGCCGGGGTGGAGCACGGAGCAAACCTAGCGCCCGAGCATCCCGCAAGCAATGCTGATGACATCGTGTTGCAGGTAGAATTGGCAGTCTGATTGAGCGAGTGCCAGACGTTTCGCTGGCACGGGCGGCAGAGGAGGAGCGTCATGGTTTCAGAACGCGCTCTGCACGTGTTGCGCGCGATCGTTCACGACTATGTCGCGTCGCGCGAACCCGTCGGCTCGAAAGCCATCGTTGATCGACACCAGTTCGGGGTGTCGGCCGCCACGATTCGCAACGACATGGCTCTTCTCGAAGAAGAAGAGCTCATTACCGCGCCCCACACGTCGTCGGGTCGCGTGCCCACCGACAAGGGGTATCGCGTCTTCGTCGACCAGTTTGCTGACTTGCGCCCCCTCAGCGGCGCCCAGCGCCAGGCCATCTCGTCGTTTCTCGATCAGTCGGTTGACCTTGACGATGTGTTCGCCCGCACTGTTCGACTGCTCTCGCACCTGACGAACCAGGTTGCTCTCGTGCAATACCCGGCACTCGGCAACGCTCGCGTGCGCCACATTGAACTCGTTTCCATGAGCGCGACGCGCGTCATGACGGTGTTCATCACCGATGGCGGTCGCGTCGACCAGCGCATCATCGAGCTGCCGCTCGAGGCAGACGACGCCTTCATCGGCGAGTTGCGCGCCAAGCTCAACGCCGCCCTCGCGGGTCAAGTGCTCAGCGAGGTGCCCCAGGTTGCCGCCTCGCTCGCCGAGCGCTTCGCTCCCGATCGCCGCGAAGCTGTGGGCGTCGTTTCCGAGGCACTCTTGGGACACGTGGATGCGCACCGCACCGACCGGCTCGTCATGGCGGGCGCGGCCAACCTCGTGCGCACTGAGGGCGACTTTGCCGGCAGCGTCTACCCCGTGCTCGAGGCCCTCGAAGAGCAGGTCACGCTACTCAAGCTCTTCAGCGAAATGCAGGTCGACGAGAGCGGCGTGACCGCTCGCATCGGTCGCGAAAATGATGAAGCGCTGAAAGAAACGGCGGTTGTCACGAGCGCCTACCGCGTCGGCTCAGATAGTTCGGCCAAACTCGGCGTACTCGGGCCCACCCGTATGGATTACTCGAACAACATGGCAGCAGTGCGCGCGGTAGCTCGGTACGTTTCGCGCTTGCTCGGTGAGGAATAAGTGGCAGACCACTACGAGGTGCTCGGGCTCGACCGTCAGGCGAGCGCCGACGACATCAAGAAGGCCTACCGCCGACTGGCGCGCGAGCTGCATCCCGACGTGAATCCGAGTGCGGATGCCGCCGAGCGGTTCAAGCAAGTGACGCACGCCTACGACGTGCTGAGCGACCCGCAGCAGCGTCAGCAGTACGACCTTGGGGGGTCGGGCGGCTTTGGCGGAGCATCCGGATTCGGGGGCTTCGGCGACATCTTCGAAACCTTCTTCGGCGGCGGGCAGCAGCAGCGCGGCCCGCGCAGTCGCCGCGAACGCGGGCAAGATGCTCTGTTGCGTGTCGAGGTCGAGCTTGACGAAATCGTCTTCGGGACGAGCCGCAAGGTCGAGGTCGACACCGCGATTCTCTGTTCAACGTGCGAGGGCTCATGCTGCTCTCCCGGAACGAGCCCCCAGACCTGTGACATTTGTCGCGGCTCGGGCCAGATTCAGCGCACCGTGCGCAGCCTGCTGGGCAACGTCATGACCTCGAGCCCGTGCGGAACCTGCCGTGGATACGGCACGGTCATCGCGAGCCCCTGCCCCTCCTGCGCCGGTCAGGGCCGCGTGCGGGCGCGCCGGGCGATTCCCGTTGACATTCCCGCGGGCGTTGACACGGGCGTGCGCATTCAGCTGCCCGCGCAAGGCGAGGTTGGACCCGCGGGCGGACCCAACGGCGACCTCTACCTCGAGATCAAGGTCAAGACGCACGAGACGTTTAGCCGCAACGGCGACGACTTGCTGGCGACCGTTGAAGTGCAAATGACCGACGCGATTCTCGGCACCACCGTGACGCTGCCGGGTCTCGACGGTGAGGTCCCCGTTGAGATCAAGCCCGGCACGCAAAGTGCCGAGATCATCACGATCAAAGATCGCGGCATCACGCGCTTGCGAGGTTCGGGCCGCGGCGACCTCAAGGTGGGAGTGCAGGTCGTCACGCCCGTGCGCCTCAACGCGAAAGAGACCGAACTCATTCGGCAGTTCGCGTCGAGCCGGCGCCCGGTTCCGCCGCAGTTCTCGACCTTCCAGCAGGGCATTTTCGCGAAACTGCGCGATCGCTTCTTGAACCTTTAGCGATGGCGCACTTCTACCTCGACGACTCGCTCGACGCGCAACTGACGACCGCCGAGGGCGCGGCAGCGGCGACCCTCGTGCACCTGCGTGGCCCTGACGCGCGGCACGCGGCCACGGTCGCGCGC
>JAYUKK010000135.1:0-3701 GCA_043764515.1 Microbacterium sp. | reverse complement strand
CCAGCCCGTGATAATGCCCCGCGAGCACCGCCACGACATTGCGGTTCGGCTCGACGACGCGCTTCCACAGCTCGTCGGCCCGACTCAGCCATCGGTTGTCGGTCGCTCGCCGCGACGGATCCCAGCGCGTCAGGGGCGTGAGGTGCTCGTGCGTCGCGATCACGATGTTGTGGTCGGGGTGCGCGGTGACGACATCCTCGGCCCACGCGAGTTCGCGCTCGCCATAGCCATAGCCGATCGAAAGCACGAGC
The DNA here is from genome assembly GCA_043764515.1 of Microbacterium sp. GTDB lineage: Bacteria > Actinomycetota > Actinomycetes > Actinomycetales > Microbacteriaceae > Microcella. The sequence goes on along the minus strand of JAYUKK010000135.1, from coordinate 3,450 downwards.
ACCGGCGCCGGGCCGGCCTGCACGATCGTGTAGCTCGAGGTCGCGTCGTCCGGAGCGATCGAGTCGACAAAGCCGGGCGCGCTCGCGTAGCGGTCGGGCCCGAAGTACTCGTTGTAGAGATCCGTGTCGATACCGCGCTTGGTGTCGTGGTTACCCGGCAGCACCGTGGTGACGATCCCGGCGCCTTCCAGAATCGATTGGGCGGCGGATGCCCGCTCGAACTCAATCCGCGCCCGAGCATCCGACTGGTCGGGGTCGACCCAGCTCTGCACGAGGTCGCCCGTGTGAACGACGGCGGCCACGTCACGCTGCTGCGCAAGGTCGACGATCCACTGCGTCATGCGCTCGTATTCCTCGGGATACCCCTCGGTGAGGTACTGAGTGTCGGTGAGGTGCACGATGCTCGCATCGATGTCATCGACCCGCTCGAACTCGCCGTTGGGCGCGAGGTCGGCGTCACTCCGCACCGACGGCAGCACCTGCACGAGAAGTGCCGTGGTGTTCGCGGTCTCCCCCGAGACGGTCACGTCTCCATTCGTCGCCGCCACCGCTTCGCCCACGATGGCCCAACTCTCGTCGGCGGCGTTCCACGTTGAGAGCACGACGCGGTGTCGAGGGCTCACCACTCCGCTCCAGTCGACCCGACCCGTGACCGGCTCCGCCAGTTCAAGGCGAAGCGCCGGGTAGTCGAACCCGACGGCCGAGACGGCCAGGGTTCCCGTGTCGCCTCCTTGCCGCACGCTCTCAGCGGCGAGCGCCCAGTCACGGGCGGGCTCAGGGCCCGTGGTTCCCGAGACGGCACGAGCGATCACGGGGGCAGCGGTGTTCTCCGACTCGTCGACAGGGCCCTCGCCGATCGCCGCCTTCGGTTGTGTTCCGTCGGCCGCTGTGGTCACGGCCGATGGCGAGACGGGCGGGCGGGCGCGCAATCCCGCGGTTCCGCCGTCGCGTGCCGTCGCGGTGACGACCTGCCCCGGCGTTGCCGGTGCCGTCACAAAGTCGCGCAGATCGACCCCCGAACGCCCGACACGGTGAAAGCTTTCGCCCCGCACGCGGTCAGGCTGAAACGCCACAAGTGACACGCTGTTCGTACACGGCGACGGCGGCTCGATGCTCTCGTCCATCTCGTTGACGTGAAACACGCCGACGCGGTCCGCGATGTCTCCCTCAGCGGTCTCGACCAGGGCTCCCGCGCCGAGAAAGTCGAGGGGGCGGGCGAAGCGCGCGTCGGCATCCGTCGCCGTTCCCTCCGCCGCGATCACGATCGATTGACCCGGCAACAACTGCGCACCATCGGCGAGTTCGGCGAGCGGTTCTGCTCTGCGCAATCCATCGCGGTCGCACGCCCACACCCGCCACCCGCCGACATCGACCGCGCGATCAGAACGATTGCTGAGCTCGACGAAGTTGTGCGGCTCGCTGATGGCAGCCACGGTGAGCGGGTCGGTCGCGATCTCCGAGATCACAACCCCGGTGTCTCGAGGCTCCGCGGCCCGCAGCGAGAACTCCGCTCGCGCGTTCGGGCTGCCGGGCGTGCGCGGCGCGATGATCCACTCGTCGCTGCCCGCGAGTCGCTGGTGGGTCTCCCCGCGAATCGCATCGATCGCCAGCGGAAGTTTGCCGGCACCCGACTGGCACGCACTGTCGGCGTGATGCGCTGACGCGACTTCGTCGACAAGCGCGCCGCTCGCATCGCGCACCTGAATTCCGTACGCCGAGTCGGCGAGCGACGTCGACATGATGGCGTCGGGGTTGCGGATGCTCGACTGCGGCCCGACCACCAGCAGCTGCTCCCCCGCCGCGAGCACGTCGTCGGTGCCGAAGGTCACTTGCGGGTCACCCAGTGCCCGCTCGCCTTCGGCAGTGCACCGCACGATGCTCCACCCGTCGAGCGATACGTCGCTCCCGCCGTCGTTGCGCAGCTCGACGGTGTCGTCACCGCTGCCCCCCGGCCCGAAGGGTGCGATCTCAGCGATCACGATGTCGTGTTCTGCAGCCACCGGTGCGAGACGCACGCTGTTCGGCGCAGCCGGCGTGGCGAGGGCAACGACAAACACCCCATCATCGGCCGCCGTGGCGTCAACGCGCTGGTAGCTCTCGCCGGCCACCGTGTCGACAATGTCGGGCAGCGAACCACTCGGGTCGCACTCGCTCTGCATCACCCACGGTGTGGTCGGGTAGACCGCGACCGAGTCGGCGATGCGCTGCTGCGGGTCTTCCAGAACGTAACCGTAACCACCGGGCGCGAACGGCGCGCTCATGACGTCATCGGGCTGTGCTCCGGCGGGGCGCTCCCCAGCACGAGCGATCAGGTACGTGGCGCCTGGGGCAAGAATGACCCCCGAGAACTCAGAGTCGGGTGCACCGCGCTTCGACCGCAAGCCTTCATCAGAACAGCGATAGAGGTTCCAACCCGTCAGATCAAGGGACTCGTCTGAGACGTTGCGCAGTTCGACATAGCTCGCCTCGGGCCGGTCACCCCAGCCCGGTGCGATCTCGCTGATGACAACCGGGTGATCGTCGCGCCGCACGTGCGAGCCGCTACTCCCGCCCTCGCTCGACGGCTGGGCGATGCTCGCGGTGGGAGCGAGAACGCTCACCACCACAGCGAGTGCGGCAGCACTGGCGATGACGGAGTTGACGACACGGCGGGGGGTGTTCTGCTCGAGCATCACGACCGTCACGGTCTCGCCCGCATGTGAACGGATGCCCACGTCTACGGGTGTGTCGTGTGAACGGCGGGCGCACCGCGAACAGCACGAGGCCGCAACCCCTGGTTGCGGGGGCCGCGGCCTCGTGGGTTTCTCGGCGGTTGGCCGAGAAGGTCAGTGACTAGCGGGCGGCAGAGCCGTCGACGTAGTCGGAGTCTTGCTGCTTCCACGAGAAGAGGGCGCGCAGTTTGCGGCCGGTCTCTTCGATCGGGTGCTGCTCACCCTTGAGACGCAGGGCCTTGAACTCGGGAGCCCCGGCATCCTGGTCATCGATGAAACGCTTCGCGAACGCGCCCGACTGAATGTCGGCGAGCACGGCCTGCATGTGCTCCTTGACGCTCGCATCGAGAACGCGCGGGCCCGAGACGTAGTCGCCGTACTCGGCGGTGTCGCTCACGCTCCAGCGCTGCTTGGCGATGCCGCCCTCCCACATGAGGTCGACGATGAGCTTGAGCTCGTGCAGCACCTCAAAGTAGGCGATCTCGGGCTGGTATCCGGCCTCGGTGAGAACCTCAAAGCCGTACTGCACGAGCTGCGAGGTACCGCCGCAGAGAACAGCCTGCTCGCCGAACAAGTCGGTCTCGGTCTCTTCGGTGAAGGTCGTCTTGATGACGCCCGCGCGCGTGCCGCCGATGGCCTTGGCGTACGAGAGCGCGAGATCCCACGCGTGACCGGTGGCGTCGCGCTCGACGGCAATGATGTCGGGGATACCGCGGCCGGCGACGAACTCGCGGCGCAC
>JAYUKK010000134.1:0-13220 GCA_043764515.1 Microbacterium sp. | reverse complement strand
CTCGCTTGTAGTTGGCGTCGGTGTCGCGTTTGCTGGGCAGCACGGCGACGGGCCAATCGTGCAGCGCAGCATCCACGCGTTCCATGGCGAGGTTGGCGCCCTTGACGACGCGCACCTTGATGCCAGAGCCTCCCGCCGCGCGACGCTCGTGGGCCCACGCCGTCAGGCGTTCAAGCGCGGGCAACGCCTCGGGCAGGTAGGCCTGCAACACAATGCCCGCCTCGTACTGCCGCAGCGAGGGCCGATCGAGCACCTGCTGAAAGACCTCGATCGTCAGGTCGAGGTCGCGAAACTCTTCCATGTCGAGGTTGAGAAAGGTGGGGGTAACGCCGAGTGCCGCGGTCTCGTACAGCGGCACGAGTCGCTCGACGACACGCTCGACGGTCTCGTCGAACGCCCACATGCTCAGTTGGCTGACGACAGCCGAGACCTTGACCGAGACGTAGTCGACGTCGGGTCGCTTGACGAGCTCGGTGATTCCCGCGAGGCGCCGGTCGGCCTCGCCGTCGCCGAGCACGGCCTCGCCCAGCAGGTTGATGTTCAGGCGGTCGCCGCGGCTCTGAAGCCGATTGAGCGTGCGGCCCAGCCGCGACGGAGTCGCATCGACGACGAGGTGCCCGACCATGCCGCGCAACACGCGCCGCGCGATCGGCACGATGGGCCACGGCGCAATGCGGGCAAGGGGCCCGCCGATCGCGATGAGCACGCGCAGCGGCCAGGGCAGAAAGCTCGGGATGCGCTGCGCCAGCTGCTCGAGGTTTCGCGCCGCCACGCCGAGGTCGTCCGGCCGCGCCACCCGGTCGACGAAGCCGATGGCAAACTCGAGCCCCACCTCGTCCTGCAGCAAACCCGCCAAGCGCGCTGCGCCCGCGTCGGGCTGCCCGCCCTCAGCCGCCCGCAGCCACTGCCGAACAAGGCCCACCGCGGCGTCGGCATCGGGCTGGGTGTCCGGCTGTGCGCTCGTCGTCATGCCTTCAGTCTGGCCTGAGACGCTGTGTGCGAAAAGTGATGATTGTCGTACACTTCTGTTCGGTTCTGTCGAACAGTGGCGGGAAGGAAGCCGAGTGCTCGATCTGAAGCGACTCTCGCTCCTCCGTGAGGTCCATCGCCGCGGCACGCTGCACGCTGTCGCGCGAGCACTGTCATACAGCCCCTCGACGATTTCGCAACAGTTGGGTCTGCTTGAGCGCGAGGCTGGCGTGGCCCTGCTCGAACGCGCCGGCCGTCGCGTGCACCTCACGGCAGAAGGTCAGCTGCTGGTCGAACGCTCAAGCGCCTTGTTGGATGAGTTCGAGCGACTCGAGGCAGACCTCGCCGCGTCGAGCGCAACGGTGAGCGGCACCGTGCGCCTCGCCGTCTTCCAGTCGGCCGCGCTCGGCATCGTGCCGCGCGCCCTCAGTCTGCTCGCCGACGAACACCCGCAACTGCGCGTCGAGATCACCCAGCGCGAGCCCGAGAGTGCTCTCGACGAGGTCTGGGCCCGCGCCTTCGACCTCGTGATCGCCGAGGAATACCCGGCGCACTCCGCGCCCATGCGTCGCGACCTCGACCGCGCGCCGCTCGGGCGCGATGCGCTGCGACTCGGCGTCGCGCCCGACAGCGCGCTGACGACGATCGGCGAGGCCGCCCACTCCGCCTGGGTCATGGAGCCCCGTGGCACCGCCAGCAGACACTGGGCCGAGCAAACCTGCCGCCTCGCCGGGTTCGAGCCCGACGTGCGTTTCGAGACGGCAGACCTGCAAGCCCACGTGCGGCTCGTCGAAGCGGGTCACGCCGTGGCCTTGCTGCCCGACCTGGTGTGGGCGGGGCGCGCGCCTACGGTGTCACTCATCACGCTCGCGGGCGACCCACACCGCACGCTGTTCACCGCCGCGCGCGCATCCACCGCCGGTCGCCCTGCCATCGCCGCGGTGCGCGACGTGCTCGCCCGCTCGGTGGTTTCGGCGCCTTAACCACCGGCGTACGCATCCGCCGGATACGCTGGCGCCATGGGCACGAAACGCGACGTCGTCATCATCGGTGGGGGCCACAACGGCCTCACCGCCGCCGCCTACCTGGCCCAGGCCGGGCTCGACGTGCAGGTGCTCGAGCGCCTCGAGGTGCTTGGCGGTGCCGCCATCTCGGCCGAGCCGTTCGCCGGGGTGGATGCTCGGCTCAGCCGCTATTCGTACCTCGTAAGCCTGCTGCCCCAGCGCATCATCGACGACCTCGGGTTGCAGATCGAGCTCGCGCCGCGCCGCTACAGCTCGTACACGCCGCTGCCCGGTGGCGACACGGGGCTGCTCGTCGACAACCATGACGCGCTCGCGACTGCCGAGAGTTTTGCGGCCCTGGGCGCGGCCGACGATGCCGTGGCCTGGGCGCGCTTCTATGAGGGCACGCAGCACCTCGCCCGTGCACTGTTTCCGACCGTCACCGACCCGCTGCTCACGCGCTCGGAGGCACGGTCGGCTGTCGTCGCCGCGGCCGAGTCGGCGGGCCTGGACGGGGCCGCGCTGTGGGATGCCCTCATCGAGCAGCCCGTCGGCCGCACGATCGCCGACACCTTCAGCAACGACCTCGTGCGCGGTGTGGTGTACACCGACGCGATCATCGGCACCTTTGCCCCGAACGACGACCCGACACTGCTCGCCAACCGTTGTTTTCTGTACCACGTCATCGGGGGCGGAACCGGCGACTGGAACGTTCCTGTCGGGGGTATGGGCTCGGTGTCGGGCGAGCTCGAGCGGGCCGCGCGGCTCGCGGGCGCGACGCTCACGACGGGCGCCGAGGTACTCGCACTCGCGGGCGACCGCACGGTGCGCTGGCGCGACGCCACCGGCGTCGAGCACGAGACGAACGCGGAGCACGTGCTCGTCAATTGTTCTCCGCACGAGCTCGCGCGACTGATGGCGGCGGGCGATGAGAGTGCAGCATCCGGCGACAGCGGCATGGCTGCTCCGCCCGCCGAGGGAGCCCAGGTCAAGGTCAACCTGTTGCTGAGCCGCCTGCCGCGCTTGCGCGACGAGAGCATCGACCCGGCCGCGGCGTTCGGCGGCACGTTCCACATCAACGAGACGTTCAGCCAACTGCAGCGCGCCTATGACGAGGCCGCGGCCGGTGCCGTGCCGAGCGTGATCCCCGCCGAGATCTATTGCCACTCGCTCACCGACCCGAGCATTCTCGGCCCCGAGCTGAGGGTGAGCGGCGCACACACGCTCACCGTGTTCGCGCTGCACGTTCCCGACCGGTTGCTCACCGAGGGCACGAACGACGCCATGCGCGAGACCCTGCAGCGCGCCGTACTCGACTCGCTCAACTCGGTGCTCGCCGAGCCCATCGAAAGCCTGTTGTTGACCGACGGCAACGGCAACCCGTGCGTCGAGACCAAGACCACGCGCGATCTCGAACACGTGTTGCGACTGCCCGGCGGCAGCATCTTCCACGGTGACCTGTCGTGGCCGTGGGCCGAAGACGGCGAACCTCTCGACACCCCCGCCCGCCGCTGGGGCGTCGACACCGGACTGCCGGGCGTGCTGCTGTGCGGCTCGGGCGCGCGGCGCGGTGGCGCCGTGAGCGGCATCGCGGGCCACAACGCCGCGATGGCGGTACTCGAGTCGCGATGATGCGTCGCTTCGGGTTCGGGATGCTCGCCGCCAGCACCGTGCTGGTGCTGAGTGCGTGCGCCGCCGCCCCCGATGCTGCCGCGCCCGACCCTGCCGCACTCTTCACCCTGCCGCCCGAGGGCCGCATCGACTACCAACTCGGCGGAGCCTCCGAGCCCGCCCCGGGCGTGACGCTCGTGGTGCGCGATGCGATGGAGCAGCCCGCGCCGGGCATCCCGAGCATCTGCTACGTCAACGGCTTTCAGACCCAGCCGGGCCAGCTCGAGGCCTGGCTCGCCGAAGCCCCCGAGTCGGTGTTACGCGACGCCGGCGGCGAGCCGCTCATCGACCCCAACTGGCCGGACGAAGCGCTGCTTGACCCCCGAACGCCCGAGGCCCGCGCGGCGATCGTCGAGCGGCTGGGCCCGCTCATCGACGATTGCGCCGAGCGCGGGTTCGTCGCCATCGAGTTCGACAACCTCGACAGCTACACGCGCTCGAACGACGAACTTTCCGTCGACGACGCGCTCGCGCTCGCGACGCTGCTCGTCGACCGCGCGCACGACGCCGGCCTCGCCGCTGGGCAAAAGAATGCTCTCGAGCTGGGCACGCGCGGCCCCGACGATGCGGGCTTTGACTTTGTGGTGCTCGAAGAGTGCGACCTCTGGGCCGAGTGCGGGCTCGCGACCGAGGTCTACGGCGACCAGGTCATGAACATCGAATACACCGACGACCTCCGCGGCACGTGGGCCGAGGTGTGCGCCCGCGGCGAGATCCCCGCCCTCACGGTTCTGCGTGACAGGATGCTCGCTCCCCCCTCGAGCCCCGACCACGTGCTCGCCCACTGCTGAGGGCTTACCGCCGAAACGTCGCCCTCACCCCCACACGCTCGGCGCCGGCTCGCGCCGCGACGGTAGCGCCGCCTGGCCACTCCATTCGGCGAGCCACGCGGGCAGCGGGTGGTTGACCGGGTCAATCGCGAACAGTTCGGCGAGCTCAGGAATCGGCACGACGCCGCCGCCTTTCTTCAGAAAGCGCGCCTTGATCACGGCCCGCGCGCAGATCTCGCCATCCCGAACGAAGCGCTGCTCGATGTAGCTCGCGATCTCGTCGATGCCGACCATGCGGCTCTCGAGCTCGTAGCGATCCCAGAGTTCGAGCGAGCGGCGGTAGGTGATAGTCGAGCTCACGATGACCGGGTAGTAGCCACGTTTCGTCAGCTCGCGCCAGATGCCGGAGCGCACCATGAGGTCGACGCGGCCGAGATCCATGATCGAGAGGTACACGCCGTTGTTCATGTGCTTCTGCACGTCGAGGTCGTTGGGCAGAACGCGAAACGGCACGCGGCTGACGTCGCTGGGGGCGAGGGCCGTTCCGCGACGAGCGCTCCACATGACGCGCCACAGGCGCAACAGTTTGTTCACGGTGCCACGCTACGGTGCTCAGCGCGCGCGATGGTCTTCGATGGTGGCCTTCGCACCGAAGCGGGGGGCTTCGACGCCGGTCGAGGTGATGAGTCGCACAACGCGGTGCCGCTGGCCGGCATAGGGCTCCAGCAACGCGAGCATGCCGTCGTCGTCAACCCGGTCGCCCGTAAACCACGTGCCGATGACGTGCGGCAAGTGTGCGTCGCCCACACTCACGGTGTCAGGGTCGCCGTGCGACCGTTGCAGAATCTCGGCCGCCGTCCACAGCCCCACGCCCGGAATCGAGCGCAGCGCCGCAATCGCTGCGGGCCCACCCCGCCCCAGCGCGAGCGTGCGCTCGAGCGCGGGAGCCACCGCCGCCACGCGGCGAATGGTCGCCATCCGTTGCGGGCCCACTCCGGCCCGATGCCAATCGTGATCCGGGATGCTGCGCCACCCCACCCCGTCGGGCATGACCGTGAGCCCCTCGGGTGCGGGGCCGGGCGCCCGCTCGCCGTGCTGCCGCACGAGTTGCCGCCACGCACGCCGCGCCTCGACTCCCGTCACTTTTTGCTCGAGCACCGCGGGCACAGCCGCTTCGAGCACGAGGTGGGATCGGGTCAGCCGAAGTCCGCGCGTGCGCCGGCGCATACGTTGCAGGGCCGCGGCTCCGGCATCGTGCGGCGCTTGGCGCTCGAGCAGAGAGTCGAGCGCAGACCAGTCGTCACCGTCGCCGAGTAGCTCGGGCGCGTGCGCGGCACTCCACTCGGCGCCGGGGCCCCACGCCGACACGAGCACCGCGCGCGCCGCGGTCGGGGGGCCGTCGACCACACGCAGCCGCAGTGACGCGACACCCTCGGGTGTGCGCTGCGCGCGCCAGACCTCGCGCCACGCATCCGGCCCCTCGACGCTGTGCTGCGTGGGGTCGCCGCGTCCGCGCTGCAGAAAGCCGAGGGTCGCGCGCAGGTCGAGGGGCTCGGAGGGCGCGTACTCGCGCTCCGCATCCGCCACCCCATCGACCACGCGCTCAGCGTAAGCCGCTGCGCTGACCACACAGACAGCAGACGACAGAAACGGCGGGGAGGCCGCTCGCACTGAGCGCCCTCCCCGCCGTCATGACGAGTGCTTAATTACGGGCAGGTGTAGGTGACGCCGTCAACGACCCATTCGCCCGTGCCGAGCTCGGCGCAGACCTGGCCGAGGCCGCCAAAGAGGCTTCCGAGCAGTGCACCACTCGTTGCGACGAACACGGCGAAGATGGCGAGGCCGATGAAACCGATGATGATGCCGGCGAGGGCGAAGCCGTTCTTCTGGCCTGCCTTCTTCGACTGGTTGAGGCCGACAAAGCCGACGATGATGCCGATCAGGTGGATGCCGATGATCGACAGCACGAGAGAGACAACACCCATGGTCTTGCCGGGGTTGACGGGAGCAACAGCTGCGGGGGGAGGGGCGTCGGTCATTCTGACTCCTGCGGGGTGGGGGGCCGGATTGGCCCCGTTCGCTCGAATCGTAGTACCCCGAGGTGTCTCAGCGGCAGAACAAATCGAGGCAATTCATGGCGCGGGCATGACGAGCCGCACCATGACCGAGCCGGGGGCGCGTCGGCCGCGCAGCTTGCTCATGGCCTTGATGGCCGCGTATTGCCCGCCGTACTTCGCGCTCAATGCCGTGTCGAGGTGCGCCATCGACTGCTCATCGTCGTGAACGGTCGCGTGCGCTTCGACGACGGTGGCCCCCTCCAGAGGCCGTCCTGCGCGGTCGCACGCTTGCAGGGTGACGCGGGGGGTGTGCCGAATGCGCTTGACCTTGCCCGCCTCGGCTCCGGTGGTGACGACGAGCGCGTCGTCATGAGGCGCGACCCAGACGGGCGTGCCGACGGGCACGCCCGTGCGACGCATCGTCGTGAGGAGCACATACTGCTCGGAGGCGAGCGCCGTGAACGAGCCGGTCACGGCGTCCGACTCAGAAGCCACGCATGCCCCACGGTCCGTGCATGTACTGCAGCAGGGCGGGGCCGGCCGCGATGACCCACGCCACGTAGACGAGAAGCCCGGCGGCCAGAATGATGCCGCCCACGATCACTGCGGCGCGCGCGGGCCCGTTAACGACTCCGGCCTTCTTCGACCAGGTGTACGCGATCACGCCGAGCACGAGGCCGACGAGCGGCAACACGAACGACAACACGAGTCCGGTGATGCCGAGGCTCTGGCCCGGGTACTCGGGGGCGATAGCCGGGGCGGCTGCCGCGGTCGGGGCGCTGTTCTTATCAGCCATGATTCCTCCAATGGTTGGCTGCGGTGGGCAGCGCTTTACGGTACTGCCGCTCGCCATGCGGTCGCCGTGAATCGCGCGCGCGCCGCCCCGTTTCGCGCCAGTCTCTGCGACGCGCCATGATGGAACCCATGCGCATTGGAATGCTCACCTCCGGCGGCGACGCCCCCGGTCTCAACGCCGTTATCCGCGGAGCCGTACTCACCGGCACCACCGTTCACCACCACGAGTTTGTGGGGTTCAAAGACGGGTGGAAGGGCCTTGTCGAGAATGACACGACGCCGCTCGGTCGCCACGAAGTCAAAGGCATCTCGAAGCAGGGTGGCACCATCCTCGGCACGAGCCGCACGAATCCTTTTGAGGGTCGCGGAGGGGTCGACCGCATCAACGAGGTGTTCGCCGAGAACCGCCTTGACGCGCTCATCGCGATCGGAGGCGAAGGAACACTCGCTGCGGCGAAGCGATTGACGGATGCGGGCATCCGTATCGTCGGAGTGCCCAAGACCGTCGACAACGACCTTGACGCCACCGACTACACCTTCGGGTTCGACACCGCCGTGGGAATCGCGACGGAGGCGATGGATCGGCTGCGCACGACGGGCGACGCCCACAACCGCTGCATGGTCGCCGAAGTCATGGGCCGTCACGTTGGCTGGATCGCCCTGCACTCGGGCATGGCGGCAGGCGCCCACGCCATCCTCATTCCCGAGCAGAAGACGAGCATGGACCAGCTGTGCGCGTGGGTTCTGAGTGCCTATGACCGCGGCCGTGCGCCACTCGTCGTTGTCGCGGAAGGCTTCACCCTTGACGGCGCCGATCAGCCGCACTCCGAGCGCGGACTCGACGCCTTCGGTCGACCCCGCTTGGGCGGCATCGGAGAAGCGCTCGCGCCCCTCATCGAAGAGCTCACGGGAATCGAGACGCGCGCCACGACGCTCGGACACATCCAGCGCGGCGGCACACCGAGCGCTTTTGACCGCGTGCTCGCTACGCGCCTCGGCATGGCCGCCATCTCGGCCGTCGACGATAAGCGCTGGGGCGAGATGGTCGCGCTGCATGGCACGGAGATCGTGCGTGTGCCGTTCGAGGCCGCGCTCGGCAAGCTCAAGACGGTTCCGCAGTCGCGCTACGACGAGGCCGCGCTGCTCTTCGGCTGATTCCTCGTGAGCGCGCAGGTCGCGGCCTAGGCTGGCGAGCATGACACGCGCGTGGCAGATAACCCTCGGCGACGAAGAATCGCGGGTTGAGCTCGTCGACATCGACGAGGCATCGCTCGCGCCCGCGGAGGGCATCGCCGACGTCGAGGTCGCGGTGTCGTGGTCGAGCCTCAACTACAAAGACGCGCTGGCTTTCGCAGGCAATCGCGGCGTCGTACGCATCACGCCGCTCGTCCCCGGAATCGACGTCGTCGGCATGGTGACCGCGTCGACCAACCCACGCTGGTCGGTGGGCGATCGCGTGCTGCTCAACGGTGCCGGCGCGGGCGAAACCCGGCACGGTGGTCTTGGCGAGCATGCGGTGCTCGACGGCGACACGCTCGTCGCGACGCCATCCGTCTTCACGGATGCCCAGGCCGCCGGCATCGGAACCGCGGGCTTCACCGCGATGCTCGCCATACTCGCGCTCGAGCGCCACGGAGTCACTGAGGGCGACGTGCTCGTGACCGGTGCCAGCGGTGGACTCGGATCGTTCGCGGTCGCTCTGCTCGCGCGCGCGGGATTCGCCGTGACGGCCGCGACGGGTCGCCCCGAGAATGAGGCTCGCCTGCGGGCGCTCGGCGCCACAACGATCATTGATCGCGCCGAGCTCGATCGGCCCAGCCGCGCGCTCGAGTCGCAGCGCTGGGCGGGCGTGATCGACTCGGTCGGCGGGGCGCCCCTTGCCACGGCCCTCGCCCAACTGCAGCAGTTCGGCGCAGCCGTGGCCTGCGGCAATGCCGCCGCGCCCGAGCTCGCGACCTCGGTCATGCCGTTCATCTTGCGTGGCGTCGCGCTGCTCGGGGTCAACTCGTCACTCACTCCGTTGCCTGCTCGCGAGCAAGCGTGGGCGCGGCTCGCGCGCGACCTCGACCCTGCCACGGTCGACGCCATCGCTCAGCCGATCGAGCTGGAGCACGCCGCCGAGCGCGCCGCCGACGTGCTCGCGGGGCGCGTGGCCGGGCGACTGAGCGTTCGAGTCGCCGGCGCCCCAGCATCCATCCCCCTCACGACGACCCCGGAGCCCTCATGACCGCGCTTACCCTGATCGGCCTCGTGCTTGCCGGCATGGCCGCCACACTGCACGTCGCGTTCTTCGTGCTCGAGAGCGTGCTTTTTCGCCTCCCCGTCGGTCGGCGGGTTTTTGGCGTGCGACCGGAGGCTGATTCGGCGCCCTTGCGGCTGTTTGCCGTGAACCAGGGCATCTACAACCTGGGGCTCGCGATCGTCGTGTTCGTGGGCATCGTTCTCGTGGCGATCGACGCGAACTCGCCGGTAGGCGTCGCGGTCGTGGTTTCGGGATGCGCCGTCATGGCCGTGGCGGGCGCGGCGCTCGCGCTCACGGCCCCGAAACGCACCCTGCCCATCGCGGCCGCGCAGGGACTACCGCCGCTCATCGCGATCGTCGCTCTGCTCGTCGGCTAGAACCTCCGTGCGCGCTACACCGTGCTGATCGGCGGGCGCTACGAGACGGCGGGCAGTGCGCTGTCGTTCGGGTTGATCGCGTATTCGGCGAGAGCCCGCACCAGGGCTGGCGTTGACCGCTCGTCAGCGATGCGATGCACGACAAGACCCGCCGCGCGCGCGTCGAACGCTGTGCGCGGGCCGATGCAAATGATCGCCGTGCTCGCCGGCAGGGGGGCGAATTGCGCCGCGATCTGGCGCGCAACGCTGCCCGAGCTCACAATGAGCGCCTGAATTGACCCTGACGCAATGTCGGCCACGACCTCGGCCGGAGCGGTGACCCCCACCGAGCGATAGGCGGTGACAAATCGGGCGGCGATGCCACGCTCAGCGAGTCCGCTCACGAGCGTGGGTTCGGCGATCTCGCTCTGCGGTATCAGCACGGCTCCCTGCTCGGGTGTTCCAGGCCACTCGCGCACGAAGCCGCGGGCCGAGTGATCGCTCGGCACAAAATCGACAGCGTAACCAGCGAGCTGAAGCGCGTGGGCCGTGGTCTCGCCGACGGCAGCGACCCGCGTTGCCGGTGCGAGGCGCACCCCGTGACCGACCAGCACGTCGACCGTGGTGGCGCTCGTCACAACGAGCCAGCCATAGTCTCCGCGGCGCAGTGAATCGAGCTCGGCGGCGAGTTGCTCGGGGTACTCGGTTGGCGCGAAGTTGACGAGCGGCGCAACGACCGGGGTTGCCCCCAGCGACCGCAATTGGGCGGCGACGCCGTCGCCCCACTTGCCGCCCCGCGGCACCAGCACACGCCATTCGAGGAGAGGCTTGATGACCGGCAACACCCCCGTGGGAGTGCGCTCGATCGTCACATCGCTCAGAAATACCATCGACTCCATGATGACTCTGCCGAGGCGAGAGTCATAATCGAGCGCCCCGATCAGTCGTCGCTGACGACGGCCCAGACGACGAGGCCGACCACAACGACAGCGGCAGCCGTGGCGCCGATGATCCACGGCACCGGGTTGTCGCGGTACGACCGCTGAACGCGACCGGCCAACTCGCCCGCCTGCTTCTTCACATCGAGCTTCTCATCGATGGCATCCAGCGTCTGCTCGAGTCGAGCGCGCGTGGCCGCAACGGTGTTCGAAACGGTGTCGCTCATGATGCTCCTCGCTTTCTGAGTCCGCGCACGACGCGAACATCTTCCTTGACACTTTCCAGGGTCTCGGTGGGAACCGGCGGAACCCCGTGCTTCAACTGCCCGACCCCGATGGCGGCGGCGAGCCCCGCCAGCAACAGCAAGGCCCCGCCAACGATGAGCGCGGCAGCCCATGCCGGAAGCACGAGCGCAAGCGCGAGAACTCCGGCGGCCGTCAGCACGAGCGTGGCGAAGAATGCGAACACTCCCGCGGTGACGAGAAAGCCCGCGCCAATGCCCGCGGCCTTGAGCTTGCCGATGATCTCGGCCTTGAGCGACGCGATCTCCGCCTCGATCAGCTCGCGAATGAGCCCCGGGATGTCCGAGATCAGCTTGAAGAGCCCGCGACGCTCGCGCGCCGCGCTCGATGGTGTCGTGCTCATGACGAGGCGGCGGTGCCGCTCTTCGCCGCGGGCTTCTTCGCCGGCGTCGGTTTGGCGGGCACCGGCTTGGCGCTTGCACCGCGACCCGTCACCTGGCCCACGAGGTTCTTGGCTCCGTCGGTCACGAACTCGGCGACTTCGGGCGCCTTCTCTTTCACGAAGTCTTCAACTTGGTCGACGCGCTGCTGCACGCGCGGGTCGTTCCAAAAGCCCTTGACCGCGCCCTTGAGCTGCTCGTAGCGCTCTCGACCAGCGCGGGTTCCCACAACGTAGCCAACGGCGAGGCCGGCGGCGAACAGGATCTTGCCTCTCATGACGCACTCCTCACGCTGCGCGGCATCGACAGGTGGGCCGCGGCAACACCCCCAGCGTAGCCCGCTTGATGCAGGGGGTGCCGATGAGTGCGCTGAGAGTGGAGAGGCCCTAGGCCTCGGCGACCTCCACGCCGAGCACCTCGGCGACCGAGCGCGCGTGGGCGATGACGCGGCCGAGCTCCCGCCCCGCAACATGCTCACCGACGACCGGGATGCTGCCGTCGACGCTCACGCTGCCCGCGCGCATCCACTCGTCGATCGAGTGGTCGAGAACCGCCGTGCTCGGGATGCTGATGCCGAGCAGCACCTCAGCGTCACGCCGCGCTTGCTCAACCGTGGCGGGCTGCTCGTAGCTCAGCCGCACGATGGCGCGGCCTTCGGCTGCCGCGCGCAAGTGGGTCCACCGGGCGCTGAGGTGCGTGAGAGTGCGCGCCGCTACCTCGCCGCCGCGGGCCACGAACACGCCCGCATCACGGGGGCTTCCCGCCACGATGGCCCCGTCAATTACGAGTGTCACCACGCTCTCGTACGAAGCCTCCGCGCGAGTCGTCTCGCCGGCGGTGACGAGCTCGGGTGCTGCCACCACCACCACGCCATGGCGCACCTCGGGTTCTTCAGCCTCACCGTCGGCTGCCCCTGCTGTCGCGGCCAGCACAACGTGATCGGGGTATGCCTCGGCAACCCGCACGCCGTACTCGATCGTCACGCCGAAGCGGTCGAGCTCGGCCAGGAGCAGGTCGACCAGGGTGCTCATGCCGCCGTCGAGGTGTCCGGTCGGCCCATCGACGACAGCGTCGTCGGCCACCTCGAGCCGCATGCGGGCGACGGCTCGACCGAGTGAGTTTTCGCGCAGCACATGGTGCGAGAGCCCCGCGACCGCCGACAGGGGTAACTCATCCGGGTGCACGCCGCGCTCGGCCTCGACGACGGGGGCGACGAGTCGCTCGAGCATGTCGTCGCCCATTCGGCGGCGAACGAGCGCGCCGAGAGTGGGCGCGGTCGCGCCAACGGGGCCGGGCAGGAGGGCATCCAGCAGCCCGCGCCACCCCGCACGGCGGCCAATGATGCGCGTGACCTCATCCGTCATCGTGGTCGTTGGAATTCCGAGCACGCTCGGCACGGGCAGCGGCACCGTCTCACCGAGACGGGTGCGCAGCCAGCGCCGCTCGACGAGGGGCGCCTGCACGCGAGGCGTTCGACCGATGCGCTGCAGGTAGCCCGTGACCGCTCCGTCATCGAGCGAAAACTGCGCGGCACCGACATCGACGGTGATGCCATCGAGCACCATGGCACGCACCTGCCCGCCCGCGCGGAGTGACGCTTCGAGCACGCAAACGCGGTGCCCCTGCAGCACGAGCTCTCGGGCCACGACAAGACCCGCGATGCCCGCGCCAACGACGATCACATCGAGCGGCTCGGCCGGTTCAGCGCGTTCAGACACGGTGTCAGCGTAGGCGG
>JAYUKK010000133.1:0-3730 GCA_043764515.1 Microbacterium sp. | reverse complement strand
TTGTGGGCCTTATCCCGGCGATTCTGTTGCACGCGTTCTGGAACGGCGTGCTCTTCTTCGTCTCCAACTTCTACGGCTACTACCTGCTGATCCAGGTGCCGATGTTCCTCGTCGCGGTGTGGCTCGTCGTGCTCCTCCGTCGCAACGAGCACCGCATCACCCGCGAGCGACTCACCGAGTACGCCGAGGTGGGGTGGTTTCATCCGCAGGAGGTCGACATGCTCTCGAGCCCGGGCGGTCGACGCAGCGCAATGACGTGGGCTCGCACGAATCGGGTGGCCCCCCTCATGAAGGCCTTCATTCGCGACGCGACGAGTCTTGCCTATGCGCGGCATCGCATGGTCACCGGCCGCGACAAGAATGGCGCGCAGGCTGATGAAGCCGAGCTGTTGCAGCGCGTCGCCGCGTCGCGGCATGCGCTGCGCGGCGACACCTCCTCGCCCGCACCTGCCGTCTGAGGGCCGGGTACTCAGCGGAACGAGCTGAACACGCCCCCGAGCCACAGCGCCAAGAAGCCGACGACCAGGACGATTCCGACCCACGAGAACCCACGCCGGAGTCGCCGACCCTGGGGCGCCACGACGTTCGCGGTGAACTCGCCCACGCGCTCGTCCACGTAACGATCGGTCTGGGTGAGCGTCTTTTCACCGACGGTTGACACGATCGTGAGCAACCGTTGATAGACCGCCGGATCGCCGAGCGGGAAGGGCCGGGCGCTGTAGACGAACATCCACTGATCGACGATTTCTACGTCGAAAGGCGCCGCCTCGTCGATGAGCAGAGCCATCAGGTCGGGCGTGAAGACATAGAGGGCGTCACGCTCATACTCGACGGGGCAGTAGAGCGTGAAGTGTTCGTTGAAGTCACCCTCGAGCGACAGCACCTGTTCTCGAGCGAACACCGCCGGCAGGTTGGTCGACCCGAGCAGGCCATTGTTCGCGCGTGAGTCAAGCATCATGTGTGGCAGAGTGCGGTCGAGTTGCAGGGCGAGAAACCCCCACTGGTGGGTGGTGCGATTCTTGCCGCTCCCGGTCGTGTATCGGTAGTTGCCGAAATCGAGGTACCGGTCAGCGGTCGTGCGAAAGTGGTCGGTGACCTGCCGCGACGAGCCGAGGCCGAAGATCGCGCCCGGATAGCTGGGAGCCGGGCTCGTCGCCGCAAACTGCAGTCCGTTCGCCTCGGCGAAGCGCGCCATGCGCAAACGCCGCGCCCAGTCGTGTCGACGGGCGAGGAGGCCACGACCGATCACGACAGCGATGACGAGCCCAATCGCGATCGGAGGAATCAGGCCGATCAACTCCACGAACTCGAACTCTCCACTGAGCACCCCGGCGACGACCCCTGCCGAGGGGAGCAACAGCGCAAGGCCGACGGTCAGGGCCATCAGGCCGCCGAGCACCCACCCCACCACCTGAACGACCTGCGCGCTCGACCCGCCGGGCTGAGCGGCGATCGTCGCCCGTCGGAACTCCGCCACCTCGTCGGGGCCCGGTTCGGCAAACAGGGGCAAATAGTCAATCGTGCGGTCCACAGCGTCATGCTGGCATGTTGCGGGCGTTGACGGTAGCGCCGGCGCTGCCTTCATTGCGCATCGTGGGCGAGAACAGACTCGCCGCCCAGTGGCGGGGCGATGCCTCCGGCGCACCTGGGCGGCGAGCTGATCTTCTTCCAGTGTGCGCTCGCAGGCGTCGCCCGTCAATGGGGGGAGGCCTGCGAGGGCATCGCTTGCTAGCCTGTCGAACGCCGAGCCCCGCTCACGGGTGGTCGGGGGCAAGAGAAGTGAGGCGCGATGCAGGCTTGCGCGGTGTGCGCTGCGCCGGTGCGACCGGCGGCGCGGTTCTGCACGCGGTGCGGCGCCCCCGTGCGGCTGGCGCCCGAGGTGCCGCTGCACGCGAAACCTCCCGTGACACCGCCGGCGACATCCCCTGGCACACCTCCTGCAACACCTCCCACCACGTCGCCCGCAACGCCGCCCGCGCCAACGGATGCGTGGCTTGAGCAGGTCGAGATTGTGCCGTCGCGCATCCCCTCGCGCGGTCGCATCACCGCTCCTCCGACACGCAGCGCTTCTGCGTCGTGGGCCCTCGCAACCGGTGCCGCCCCGCTGGTGGTGTCGGTGGTCGGAAACCTCGTCGCCATGCAGCTCGGCTCCGCCGCACTCGAACGGGTCGCCGCAGGTGAGCCGCAGGGAGCATGGGCCGGGGTTCTCGTTACGCTCGCGCTCGTATTCGTTCTCAACGCTGGCTTGTTGACGGTGTGTGCCATCGCGGGTGCGCGCGGCATTCGCGAGACCGGCAACGGCATCACGCGCGGTCGGGGTCTCGCGATTGCGGGCCTCGCCGCGGGTGCGGTGAATCTTGTTTTGTGGGTCGCCGGCCTTGTCGTGAGCGTGACGGGCCTCGAAGCTGCTCTTTCCTGAGCTGCGCGCACCACGGCCGTTGACGCAACGGCATCGCGACCCGTATTCAGCGTGCGCTGGGTCGGCTGCCAGGCGACTGCCAGCCTGGAGCGCATCCGTCGATGCCGCTGAGCCGGAAGTAGTGAGTGAAGGCACGTCCGCCTGACGCCCCGAGAGGGGATCGCCCCCTCGGGGGACCTACCAAGGAGGAAACATGCGCAACCGTATTCTCGCGGGGCTCGGCGTCGCCGCCCTCGCCACTGTGGGCATCGCCGCTCCGGCGACCGCCCTCAGCAGCACCACCGCCGACATCTGGGTCGTGCACGCAGTTCCCGGCGTCACCGTCGATGTCTACATCGAAGGCGCCATCGCAATCGAGGACTTCGTTCCCGGCACGGTCAAGCCGCTCGTTGACGTCGCCCCGGGTTCGTACACGGTCGACATCGTCGCTGCGAACGCTGCCGCGCCCGCACAGGGTGCCGGGCTCATCACCATCGAGGCAGCTGTTGTTGCCAACAAGTCGTACTCGCTCGTCGCGCACCCAGAAGAGGGTGGCGACTTGACCATCAGCGCGTTTGAGAACAGCCTCACTCCGGTGGGTGCTGGTCAGGCAAGCGTGACAGTTCGTCACACCGCCGATGCCCCCGCTGTCAACATCGTTGCCTTGCCCGACGCGGAGCTTTTCGGCGGCGTCACAAACGGCCAGGAAGGCGTGACCGCGGTTCCCGCCGGATCGTACGACCTCCAGGTGCAGGTCGACGGTTCCGACCCGGTAGCTGTCGCGATTGATCTGCCGGATACGGCGCTTGCGGCCGGCACGCACTACTTCATCCACGCCTTTGGCCCCGACGGTGGCCCGTACTCGGCCATTATCTTCACGATCGGTGACACTCCTGCGGGCGTGCCCGCTGGTTCGGCCGGGCTTGTGGCCGAGAACGGTTCGTCCACAACCGGCCTCATCGCCGGCGGCGCTGCCCTTCTCGCCTTGCTCGCCGTCGCCGGTGTTGTGATCGCTCGTCGCCAGGCCGCCACGGCCGGGCGCTGATCGCGATAGCGAGAGGTAAACCATCATGAGCAGCAGGCCGGCGGCGGCAGCAGCACTCGCCCTCGTCGGCCTGCTGCTTCTTACGGGGTGCGCGACCGACGCACCCGTGGTGCGCGAGCGAGGCGAAACTGAGTTCGACCCGTTCCGCGCTGCCCGCACCGATGAATTCGTATCGAGCAACGACTTGCTGACGACGGTGAAGTCGCCTCCCGCGCGGCTCGTCGTTGGCGCTCTCGGCATTGACATGCCTGTCGACACCAAGGCCCTCGAAGCCAATGGCAACATGA
>JAYUKK010000132.1:0-13307 GCA_043764515.1 Microbacterium sp. | reverse complement strand
GGTTTTTGGTGTCGAAGCCGATGAGGGTGCCGCCGCTGAACTCGGGGGTGGCGCGGCGCACGGCGATGAGGTGCTGCAGGCCCGCGAAGATGCGGCCCGCGTCGGTGGTGGGGTCGGTGCGCTGCGCGTAGAGCTCGGCGGGATAGTGCGGGCGGTGCGCCCAGCGGCTGTCGTCGGCCTGCGCGGGCACGTCGGCCCAGTGCGGGTCGTTGAGTTGGCCCACTTCGTCGCCCAGGTAGATGAGCGGAATGCCGCCCGTCGAGAGCACGATCGAGTGGGCGAGCAGAATGCGGCGGATGGCTCCGGCGTCGCCCGCCTCGAGACCCGCGAGTGAGGCCGTGGTGCCCGAAATGCGGCAGTCGCCCGTCTTCGGGTTGTCTTGAAACGGGATGCCGCGGGCAAAGCTGCCCGGGAACCGGTTGACGAAGAAGTTGTTCAAGAAGCGCCGGTGGTCGAAGCCATTGATGCCGAACTCGGCGGCGTCTTCGTCGGCGAAGGTCCAGCCGATGTCGTCGTGGCTGCGCACATAGTTGACCCACGCGGTGCTCGGGGGCAGGTTGTGGCGGCGGTCGAGCGCTTGCTGCAGCAGGCGTGCGTCGCGCGTGGCAAGCGAGTTCCAGATGAGCGCCATTTGCAGCGGGTTGTAGCTGATGCGGCACTCGTCGACCGAGATGTATTCGACCACCTGGTCGGGGTGCACGATCGCTTCGCTCTTGAACATGACGGCGGGGGCCGCAATGCGCAGGGCCGCCGTGAAGATCTGAATGAGCAAGTGCGCTTCGGGCAGGTTTTCGCAGCTCGTGCCCAATTGCTTCCAGATGAACGCCACGGCGTCCATGCGCAACACGTCGATGCCCTGGTTGGCGAGAAACAGCATCTCGCCCGCCATGGCCCGCATGACGGCGGGGTTGGAGTAGTTGAGATCCCACTGGAAGGTGTGGAAGGTCGCCCACACCCAGCGCTCGGCCTCGGCGCGCGTGGGTACCGTTCCGTTCGGTGCCGCGCCCTCGGGGTTCGGAAACGGCACGAACGAGCCCGGGTGGTCGTCGGGAAAGATCTCCCGCACCGTTGACTCGAAGGCGTCGGGCTGCTCGCGGCCGTCGAAGACCCAGTAGTAGTTCTCGAATTCTGGCTCGCCCGCGATGGCGCGGCGGGCCCACTGATGCTCGTTCGAGGTGTGGTTAAAGATGAAGTCGAGCACGAGGGCAATGCCGTTGGCGCGCAGCTCGGCAGCGAGGCTCTGCAGTTGCTCCATGTCGCCGAGCGCCGCGTTGACCTCGCGGTAGCTCGAGACGGCATAGCCGCCATCGCTGTTCTCGGCCGGCGCCTCGAAGAGCGGCATGAGGTGCAGGTAGGTCAGGCCCAGTTCTCTGAAATACGGGATGCGCGCGCGCACTCCCTCGAGATCGCCCGCGTAGCGGTCGACGTAACAGACGCCCCCCAGCATCTGATTTGACTGAAACCAGTCGGGGTCGGCCACGCGCGCCGCATCGACCGCGCGCAGCTCGGCCGGGCGGTGTTGCCACGACTCGGCGAGCTGGGTGACGAAGGCGGCGAGCTCGGCATCGACCCGTTCTGAGCCATAGAGCTCAGTCATGAGCCCGTGAATGCGAGGCATTTCGGCCGACGTGCGCGCCACAAACTCTCCCCAGTCGGCAGGGTCTGTTTCTGGCTGTCGCGCGTCGTCGAGCGCGTGCATCCACGGGTGGGTCAGCAGCACGCGGCCCAGTCTAGGGTTCTATGCCACCGGTTGCACAGATATTGTCCAACTGGACAACTCGTGAGACCATAGAGATATGCACACGACCGTTTTCGAGCGCAGCCGCCCCGACGCCCGCCTCATTGCTGAGAGCCTCGAGGGCTCGCGGCTACAGCCGTTCTGGCTCGATGACCTTCCCGATCGCCCGGCGCAGCCCGCGCTCACCGGTCGTGAGACGGCCGACCTCGTTGTCGTGGGTGGCGGCTACACCGGGCTCTGGACGGCTTTGCTCGCGAAACAGCGCGACCCCGACGCGCGCGTGGTGCTGCTCGAAGGCAAGCGCATCGGCTGGGCGGCGAGTGGCCGCAATGGCGGCTTCGTCGAAGCCACGCTCACGCACGGTTCCAAGAATGGCGAGACGCGGTTTGCCGACGAGCTTGAGACGCTCGACCGCATGGGCATGCAGAACCTCGACGAGATTCAGGCCACGGTCGAGACCGAAGGCTGGGCGGTCGACTTTGAGCGCGTCGGCTCGATCGCCGTCGCGACCGAGGCCTACCAAGTGGCCGAACTCGAAGCCGCGCACGACGGCGCGCACGAGCTGTTCTCCGACGCCGCCGCGATGCGCGCGCAGATCAACTCGCCCACCTATGAGGGCGGGCTGTGGTCGACGCGCGATACGGCGCTCGTGCATCCCGCAAAGCTCGCGATGGCCCTGATGCAGGCGTGCCTCGATGCCGGCGTCGAAATCTTCGAGTCGAGCCCCGTCGCCGACCTCAGCGCCGAGCGCGATGCCGTGACGCTCACCGTGCGCGGCGGCGGCAGCGTGCGTGCCGCGCGCGTGGCGCTCGCGACCAACGCCTTCCCCTCGCTGCTCAAGCGCTACCGCCTGCACACCGTGCCGGTCTACGACTACGTGCTCATGACCGAACCGCTGACGGATGCCCAACTCGCCTCCATCGGCTGGCAGGGTCGCCAGGGCGTGGCCGACAGCGCCAACCAGTTTCACTACTACCGCCTCAGTGCTGACAACCGCATCTTGTGGGGTGGATACGACGCGATCTACCACTTCGGCGGGCGCATACGCCCGGAGTACGACGACCGTCGTGAGTCGTTCGAGACCCTCGCGAGCCACTTCTTCACGACCTTCCCGCAGCTCGAAGGCGTGCGGTTCACGCACCGCTGGGCCGGCGTCATCGACACGTGCAGCCGCTTCTGCGCGTTTCATGCGACCGCGCACCAGGGTCGCGTCGCCTACTCGGCGGGCTTCACGGGCTTGGGCGTCGCAGCGACGCGCTTCGCCGCCAACGTCATGCTCGACCAGCTCGCGGGCGAGACCACCGAGCGCACCTCGCTCGACATGGTGCGCAGCATGCCCCTGCCGTTTCCGCCCGAGCCCGCGACCTACCCGGCCGTGCAGTCGGTGCGCTGGGCGCTCGACCGCGCAGATCACAATTCGGGAAAGAGAAATGCGTTTTTGCGCACGCTCGACGCTGTGGGGCTAGGGTTCGATTCGTGACCCTTCCCCTCGACGCAGCCACCGTGCTGCAGGCCCTCGAGCTTAAGCTCGAGCACGAGCCCGTTGACGCCGCTCAGGTCGTCGAGGGCTCGCCCACGACGGGCATCGCAGCACTCACCGAACTCGACGAGTGGGAGGTGGGGGTGTGGGAAATCACGCCCGGCACCGTCACCGACGTTGAGGTCGAAGAAGTGTTTATCGTGCTGCGCGGTCACGCGATTCTGCGCCGCGGCGACGGCACCGAGGTTGACCTTGTGCCCGGCAGCGTCGGTCGCCTCGACGACGGCGAAGAAACCGAGTGGCACGTGCTCGAGACGCTGCGCAAGATCTACATCGCCTGACCACACTTCGCACCCCTCGTAGAATCGAGGCATGCGCATCCACGTGGCGACCGATCACGCCGGCCTCGAATTCAGCCAGACGGTGCGCGAGCACGTCGCCGCCCAGGGCCACGAAGTGCACGATCACGGGCCGCAGGTCTACGACGCGCTCGACGACTACCCGAGCTTTTGCATCAACGCCGCGCGGGCGGTCGCGCGCGATCAGGCCGCGGGAATCGAGGCGCTGGGTATCGTCTTCGGCGGGTCGGGCAATGGTGAGCAGATTGCGGCGAACAAGGTGCAGGGCATCCGCGCCGCCCTCGTCTGGAGCGACGCCACCGCGCAGCTCGCGCGCGAGCACAACGACGCCAACGTCATCGCCATTGGGGCGCGTCAGCACTCAGTCGACGAGGCGCTGCGCTTCATTGACCTCTTCATCGACACGCCCTACCCGGGCGACGAGCGGCATGCGCGGCGCATCGCGCAACTCGCCGAGTACGAAACCACCGGCACGATCGCCGGGCACGAGATCGTCTAGCGGTGCCCGAAGGCCATTCGGTTCACCGCATCGCGCGGCAGTTTGCGTGGCACTTCGTTGGCTCGACGATCATCACGAGTTCGCCCCAGGGCCGATTCGCTGACGGCGCTGCGTTGCTCACCGGCCGCACCATGACCGACGCGAAGGCCGTCGGCAAGCAGATGTTTCTCGAGTTCGACCACGCCCTCTGGTTGCGCGTGCACCTCGGCATCTATGGCGCGTGGGATTTCGCTGGCTCTGTCGCTCAAGACGCCACCCAACGCTCGGCGGGCGGGCGCATGGGGCAGACCAACCAGCGGGGCACCGAAACGGCGCCGGCAGCGGATGCCCGCTCAACCGTCGTCGGCGAGCACGAGGCATCCCTCTCCTCCATCGGAGCCCCCCGGCGCACGCGCTTGCGCATGGCCGAGGCCGAGAAGGAGAGCGTGCTTGACGATGCGGCGCTTCAGGGCTTTCCGCCTGAGCCCGTGGGTCAAGTGCGTGTGCGGTTGCTCACCGAGCGTGCGGTCGCCGACTTGCGCGGGCCGACCGCGTGTGAGGTGCTCGATGCGGCGGCGGTGCAGAAGGTCATCGATGCCCTGGGCCCCGACCCGCTCGTGGATGACGCCGACGTGGGGGAGGAGCGCATGCTCGCGCGCATCCGAGGCCGCCGGGTGCCCATCGGCCTGCTGCTCATGGACCAGTCGGTCGTGAGCGGCATCGGCAACGTCTATCGGGCCGAGATTCTCTTTCGCGCGCGCCTCGACCCGCACACGACCGGCGCGGCGCTGCCCGACGATGTGATTCGGGCGCTGTGGCGCGACTGGGTCTATTTGCTCGACGTGGGCGTCGAGACGGGCCAGATGCTCACGATGGATGGCCTCGACGAAGACGGCCAGCGAGCCGCGCTGCGCAACCGGGCTGATCGACACTGGGTCTACAAGCGCGAGGGCTTGCCCTGCCGCATCTGCCGCACGAACATTGCGCTCGAGGTTGCCGCGGGCCGCAAGCTCTACTGGTGCCCGAATTGTCAGCAATGAACCGGTCATCGTCGTGAAAGGACACCCATGAGGCACACGCCGCACTACCTGTTGAACGACCACGACGAGATTCGCCGGCTGGTGCGCGAGAACCCGTGGATCACGATCGTTTCGCATACCGAGTCGCGCGGCATCGTCGCCTCGCACTACGCCTTCTTGCTCGACGAGGCCGCGTCGACGGGCGACGAGATCGTGCTCGTCGGCCACGTGGGGCGGCCCGACGAGCAGGCGCACGAACTCGGCCAACACGAGGTGCTGCTCATCGTGCAGGGGGCGCACGGGTACATCTCGCCGAGTTGGTACGCCGAGGGTGACATCATCCCCACCTGGAATCACGTGACAGCACACCTCTACGGCACTCCCGAGATTCTCACCGACGAGCAGAACCTCGAGGCGCTCGCCCATCTCACCGATCACTTCGAGCAGCACGTCGCTGAACCGCGCAGCTTGCAACTCGACCCAGAGTATTCTCGACGTGTAGCCCTCGGCACGGTCGGCGTTCGAGTGCGGGTGACGCGTTTCGATGCTCGCGCCAAGCTCAGCCAGAACAAGTCGGCCGACGTTGTCGAGCGCATCGTCGCCGAGCTGGAGGGCGACGGCCCCTACAGCCAATCCGGGCTGGCCCGCGAAATGAGGAGACACCATGACGCGCGCGATTCGTAATGCTCGACCGCTCGGCGGTCACGAGCCGATCGACCTGCTCATCGACGACGGTGTCATCGTCGGAATTGTGCCCGCCGGCATCGAAGCCGCGGCGCCCGACGACATCGACCTCGAGGGCCGCTTCATCATGCCCGGCCTGTGGGACGAACACGTGCACCTCACACAGTGGGCGCAACACCGTCGGCGCATCGACCTGTCGTCGGCCGAGAGCGCAGCCGAGGCCGTCGCGATCGTGCGCTCGGCCATTGCTCGCGGTGACGCGCGCGACGCCGTCGTCGTCGGCGTCGGATTCCGTGACGGTTTGTGGCCGGATGCGCCCGCCGCCGCCTTGCTCGACACCGTCGCGAGCGACCGCCCGATCGTGCTCGTGAGTGCCGATGTGCACTGCGTCTGGCTCAACAGCGCCGCCCTCGTGCACTTTGCCGTCGCGCCCTCGGCCGGCGCCGACGGTGATGGCGTGCTGCGCGAAGACGCAGCCTTCGCCATCACGGCTCGACTCGACAGTGCGCCCGATGCCGAGCTCGACACCTGGGTTGCCGAGGCCGCTGCCGAGGCTGCGGCCCGCGGAGTGGTCGGGGTCGTTGATCTCGAAATGCGGTGGAACCGCGACGACTGGCTGCGCCGCGTCGCGAGCGGCTTCGACGCCCTGCGCGTCGAGTTTGGGGTCTATCCGCAGCACCTCGACCGCGCGATCGAGCTCGGCCTGCGCTCGGGCCAGCACCTCGACGGCACCGTGAGCGTTGGCCCGCTCAAGGTCATTACCGATGGCTCGCTCAACACGCGCACTGCCTATTGTTGCGACCCGTATCCGGATGCTCCCGCCGAGGCCTACGGCCGCCTCAACGTGCCCCCCTGCGACTTGCACCCCTTGCTCGCCCGTGGCATCGAGGCGGGTTTCGAGCTCGCCGTGCACGCGATCGGTGATGGCGCCAATCGTCTGGCTCTCGACGTGTTTGCGAAGCTCGGCCGCGGGGGACGCATCGAGCACGCGCAACTCGTGCACGACAGTGACTTCGCCCGCTTCGCGTCGCTCGGAGTCACGGCGAGCGTGCAGCCCGAGCACGCCGTCGACGACCGCGATGTTGCCGAGCGTTACTGGCCCGGCCGTACGCGGCGCTCGTTTGCTCTGCGGTCGTTCCTCGACGCGGGGGCGCGCATCGTGCTGGGCTCTGACGCTCCCGTCGCGCCTCTCGACCCCTGGATCGCGATCGCGGCGGCAACCAGCCGCACGCGCGACGGTCGGCCCGCCTTCCACCCCGAGCAGTCGATCACGGTCGTCGAGGCGCTCGCCGCGTCGACGCGTTCGCTGGTTGCCCTTGGCCAACCCGCCGACCTTGTGGCGCTCGACGTCGACCCGCTCGCCGTGAGTGCCGACGAGCTGCGCACCATGCCCGTCGCGCTTACGATGCTGGGCGGAGCCGTGACGCACGCGGCGCCCGCGCTGGGCATCGCGGTCGCTGCGCGCTAAGGCGCGCTACCGCAACTGCGAGATGCGCGTCGCGAGGTCGCGCGCGTTCTGCATGCGCCGCTCAAAGCGCGCGGCGATGACGATGATGAGCACGCCCGCGAGCCCGAGCCACAGCCACCACTCGACCGACTCACCCACGAGCGTCAGCAGCGGCCACGACTGCACGAGCAGGTGGCTGAGCAGGGCGATGCCGCCGAGCACGAAGGGCGCCTGGAGGCGACGCAGCAGCCCGACCACGAAGACGGCAGCAGCGACCACGCCAATCGCAACGGCGCGCCAGAGCGGTTCGCCCACCGCATCGATCGCGAGTAGCGACGGGGCCAGTAGCGCGACGAGCCCGGGCGCGAGCCACAGCCAACTGCGTGCGCTCTCGACGGTGGCAAGGTGCAGGGTTCCGATGGCGAGCAAGGCAATCGCGAGCGGCACGCTCACGAGTTCGACCGGGTCCACGGCACCGGCGAGGCCGA
The DNA here is from genome assembly GCA_043764515.1 of Microbacterium sp. GTDB lineage: Bacteria > Actinomycetota > Actinomycetes > Actinomycetales > Microbacteriaceae > Microcella. The sequence goes on along the minus strand of JAYUKK010000132.1, from coordinate 5,614 downwards.
GCACACCCGCGCCGAGGGCCGCCGAGCCGAGCGCGCCGGCCGTGGCGATGCTGCGCAGGCGACCCTCGCCGAGCATCCAGGCGGCAACGCCCACTGCGCTCAGCACGAGCACCACGAGCACCGCCCGCACGAGCGCGGCGCGGTCGAGCGGCTGGCCCCCCGAAGCCGCGAGCAGATCGATCGTCTGAGTCGCGGCAAGTACCATCAGTGCGCCGACGCCACTCAGCACGAGGGCACTGCTCATGCGCAGAAGCGCGGCATCGAGCCGCTGCTCGGCAAGCAACGGAACGATCGCGAGCGCGAGAGCAACGGCGGCGACGACGATTGCACGCGTTGCCGCGAGCTGATCGTCGGTTGCCCCGTGCAGCCCGCTCAGCACAGCAGAGGGGAGCAGAGCAATGAGCAGGGCGGCAGCGGTGAGGGGTGCCGCAGAGGGCGAGCCCGGCAGTGACCGTCGCCGACCCAGCAGGCTGCTCGCCGCGACGACGAGCAGCATCGCGCCGGCGAGCGGCAGCACATAGAGCTCGGCCGTGGTTTCGCCGGTGTCGGCGAGCCGCATCCAGAGGGCAATTGTTGCAAGGGCGAGCGCTGCCCACCCGATGAAACGTCGCGGCGACGTCGACCCGATGAGGCCGTCGCGGCTCGTCGCGATCACGAGCACGAGCACGGCCATGACGAGCACGGGCAGCCAGGCGAGTGCGGTCTCAGTCGGGCGCGCCGCCGCCCCCACACCGATGCTCGTAACCACGGCGATGCTCGCCACCACGGCCGCGGCATCGCCGACGCTGCGCGCGAGGCCCGAACCGGTGACCGTCGATTGCACGGTGCGCGCACGGGCGGCGAGGGGGTCGCGGCCCTGGTCGTCGACGAGTCCGACGATTGCGACGACCACAAGGGCGCCGACGGATGCTGCTGCCGCCACGAACGGCGACAGTGCGGGCGTGACGCTCTCGAGCGCGAGCAGCACCGCTCGCGCGACCGCGAGGGGAATCAGTGTGCGCGCCACGAGGCGCTCGGCCGCGGCATCTGGCCGTGACCCGGCTCGAATGGCGACGGCGCACAGAGCGCCCACGAAGATCGCGAGAGCCACCGCACCGCCGAGGGTCGCAGCGGTCGGCATGAGCGCGGCAACGACTGCGCCGAACACCGCAACCCCGCCCACGACTCGTCGTTCGAGCGTGGCGAGGGTGCCGAACTGGCTGCTCGCAATGAGCACGGCGGCCGCGATGATGACGGCGCTCGAGGCGCTCACCGCCAGGCCGGGCAGAGCTAGGGCGAGGTCGCCCGCGAGCTCGGGCATCGAGCCCAACACGAGGGCGGCGGCGAGCCCCATAAACCCGGCGCGCAGCGGAACGAGAGATGTTGCCGGGCGGGCAATCGCGATCGTGACGAGAGCCACGATGAGCCCGACAGCCCAGCCGCGCGGCACGGCCCACCCGGTGACGAAGGCGCCGAGCGCCGCACCCGAGGCGAGGGGGATGCACAGGGCGACGAGCGCGCGGCGCGCATCCGTCGACGACACGCGAGCGGCCACGAGCAGGCCGACCGCTCCGCCGATGGCGAGCAGGGCGAACACGAGCATGACCAGCCACCAGGCGGGAAGCAGCGGAACGGTCGCAACCGCGACAATGCCGCCGATGAGGGTGAGCGCGCGTGCGCGCCGAACGAGCACGCCCAGCGTCGCCCAGCTCAGGGCGATGAGGCCCAGCGCGAGTGCGAGCGACCCAATGGCCGCGATCGTGGCGGGTTCGCCGGAGGTGACGGGGTCACTGATGGCGAGCGGGATGATCTGCAGGCCTCGGGTGCCCGCCTCGACGAACGCGGCAATTGCCACGACCGCCGCGAGCCCACCCGCGATGGCAGCGAGACCCGCTGCTGTGATCGTCGCGGCTGCGGCGGCGGTGCGCGCGGGGGCCTCGCGCGAAGTGCGCCGCCAGACCTGTTCGGCGAGCACAGCCACGACGGTCGCCGCGATAAGGGGAGCGCTGACGATCAAGCGGTCTTGGTCGAATCGCGTGGCAGAGACAATCGCACCGAGAATGGCGGCGAAGGCCGCACCCGATCCGATCGCCCCGAGGGTCAGGGTGTCGAGTCCACGCCGCGAGCCCGCGGCGCGAGCCCGCGTGACCTCGGGCGTCATCGTGACAACGTGCAGTGTCGCGGCCGCTGCGAGCACCACGCCCGCGATGACCGACGGGTAGCGAGCGGTGGGGTCAAGATCGATGATGCTAACGAGCGCCACGATAGCCGCGATTGCCCCGGCACTCTGTGCCACGATCTGGGCGCCGCGCCGTGCCGCAGCCCGTGCAACCGGCACCACCCACCACGACAGAGCCGCCACGACAACGCCCGCGAGCCCACCCGCGAATCGTTCGGCACCCACGAGCTCGGGCAGCAGTTCGCGCACGACATACGACGTGGCGAGCGCGGCGCCGATGGGCAGCAATCCGGCCGCCGTCACGGCGGGAATCGCGAGCGACGAGGTGCGCGACCACAGGGCGGCGGTCGCCCCCACGATCAGCAGGGCCGCACCCCAATAGATCGCTTCATCAGTCGACCCCATTCCGCTCGGGTCGTTGAGTCGCAAAGCCCAAGCATCGAGCACGAGCATGACCGTGCCCAGGGCCGCGATGCCTTCGGCAGTGGCCGTGAGCCCCCGGCGGCCCAGCACGCCCGCGGCGATCATCGTCGCGAGCGTGCCGCCCACGATGATCGCCATGCGCACGGTGCTGCCGAACGTCACGAAGGCGTAGACAAGCCCGAAGACGGCGAAGACCGACAGCAGGCTGATGCCCACGATGATGAGCGAGATCTGGATGCCCGAGCGACGCGGCCCGCTCGCGGCAACAGGTGCCGAGGGCAAGCCGGTCGACGCGGGCTCGGCGTGCACGGCGGGCTGCGCTGCCGCGGTTGCGTGCGCGGCAGCTGCGGGCGCGACGGCTGCGGGAGCGGCGCTCGCAGGAGCGGGGGCTGCCGGTGTGGCGACGGCGGCGGCCGCCGTCTCGCGGCGAATGCGTCCGATGATGTCGAGGCGGGCATCCAGAGAATCGGCAATCGACGCCGAGGCGGCGGCGAGCTCCGCGGCCGCGGGGTGCCGGAGGTCGAGTCCGCACTGCGCACAGACGACCGAGGTCAGGGGAGTGAGACACGCGGGGCAGCTACTGGTTGACCGCAGCTCGGCGGCGGAACGCGGAAAGACCACGCGGCCGGCCCAAGCGCGATCGGGGGTGGAATCGCTCATGCGCACACGCTAGCGGCGTGACGTTCGACGCGCGCGAAACGTTGGGGTGTGTGTGCACGGTCTTCACCGGCAGACTGGAGGCATGCCCTCGTCGACCGAGCCCTTCGTTGCCGTCTACACCCAGCATTTGCCGGCCGTGAGTCGCTATCTGGCGCGTCGCGTCGACCGCGCCGATGTCGATGACCTCGCCGCTGACGTCTTCGCGATTGCCTGGCGCAAGCGCGCGTCGGTGGCGGAGGGGGAAGAACTGCCGTGGCTCTACCGCATCGCCGCCTATCAAGTGGCGAATCATCGCCGCCGGGTCGCCGCCCGCGCCTCGGTCATGGGGCTGCTCTCGGTGCCCGACTCGGCGCCGTCGGCAGAGTCACTCGTGACGGCGGATGCCGAGCTCGCGCGCGCCTGGGCCTCGATTGCTCCGCGTGATCGCGAAGTGCTCGCGCTCGTGGTGCTCGACGATCTCGCGGTGGGTGATGCGGCTGTGGCGCTCGGGATCACGCCGAATGCGGTCAGCATCCGTCTGCACCGGGCCAAGAAGGCGCTCGCCGATGCGCTCGGCGAAACTAATTCTGCGGATTCTGAAAGATCGGCCCCCTCTGCGACATAAACCAGGTATGAGTGACAACACTGACAACCTGACTGACCGCCTTCGGCGTTCGGCGGGCACGGATGCTGGTGCCCCCGATCTCTCGCCCGACCTCGTCGCCTCGGCCTCGAGCCGTCGTGCCCCTCGACTCGTGAACCACGGGCGTACCACGCGGCTCGCGAGCGCTTCGCTCGCCGCCGTCGCAGCGGTCGCCGTGGGGTCGCTCGTCATTGTGAACCCCTTCGCCCCCAGTGCCCCGCTCTTCACGGCGGCAGCCGGTGCTCAGCCTGTCGCGGCGCCGGGTGGCGCGCAGTCGGCCCTCGCCGCGGAAGACGCGAAGATCGGCTTCTGGATCAACTACGAGTACGTCGCCGGCCCCGACCTCGGTACCGATGGAGGAAGCGGCGGTGTGTACCAGTTGCGTCGCGTGGGCACGCCCGAGCAAGTGCTGGCCGACTTGGCCGACCAGTTCGGTGTCGACGGTGACATCGTTGAAGCGTCGTACTTTGACCCGGCATACCCGACCTATGTGGTCGGGCCCGAAGACGGCACGGCGCCGTCGGTCACGGTGACCTGGAGCGGAACGGGCAACTGGTGGTTCAACAACCCCGCCGCGTACCCGCCGCCTGTGTGCCAGACGGTGAGCTATGAGACCGAGACCGGCACGGAAGAGTACGAAGAGTGCACCGTTCCCGAGACTCCGGCCAGCGAGTCGCTCGCGCCGAGTGAGGCCGAAGCCCAGTCGCTCGCGGCCGAGCTGTTCAGCGAGCTCGGTCTCGACGTTGCCGCCGACGACGTGCGCGTGACGGCAGACGCATGGCAGACCATGGCAACGGTGAACCTGGTCGTTGATGGCACGGCCACGGCGATCGACTACAGCGTTGCGTGGAGCCCCCTGGGCGAGATCGCGTGGGCCTACGGTCACTCGATCGAGGTTGTCGACCGCGGTGACTTCGGTACGGTGTCGCCGACCACGGCCGTCGAGCGCCTCAACGACTGGCGCTGGTTCGGCGCTGCTGGCCCTGACTACCAAGGGGGCATGGCGTTCCTCGCCGCTGACTCGGGTGTCGCCCGCAGTTCGGTCGGTGGAGACGACTCCGTCTCGTCGCCCCCGAGCGAGGGCGAAGCCGTCGAGCCAGTTGAGCCGACGGACTCGGTTGAGCCCGTCGACCCGACAGACGCCGTTGAGCCCATCGACCCGGTCGAGCCGACCGCGCCGGCCGAAGAGCCCATCGTCGACCCCACCATCGAGCCGGCGCCCTTGCCCGAGCCCGAGACGGTGACCGTCACCGTCGAGTCGTCCGAGCCCACGTTGTTGCTCATGTGGGATGCCGAAGGTAACGCCTGGCTCGTGCCGGGTTACGCCATGCAGCACCCGGATGGCTACTGGAACACCATCGTCTCGCTCGTCGAGGGCATCATCGAGCTGCCCGAGCCGTTCGAGGGCGAAGTGGTTCCCTTCCTCGAAGACTGAGCCTCACTGAAGAGATAGTGTCCCCGCGAGTTGGGTCGCGGGGGCTCTGTCGTGTTGTGCGTTCTACTCCGAGTCTGGGGTGGCGTAGATGGTCTGGAACAGGACCGCGCTCATCGTTCCGAGCAGGCGCATTGTCTCCTCGCCAATCACCCACCCGACCTGGAGGCTGTCAGAGTGGCCCCAAAGATCAACAATGATGTCGTAGTGCTGACGCAGGTCGGCGAGGGTCTCCGCGTGTGGCGCGAACCGTTCGGTGAGGTTCACGAGGCTCTGCATACCGTGAAAGTCAGACTCCGACGCCTCTGTGCGTGGCTCG
>JAYUKK010000131.1:0-13328 GCA_043764515.1 Microbacterium sp. | reverse complement strand
TAATGAGCTGGGCGTGACCGATGTCGACGTCGTGGGCATCGCGACTGACTATTGCGTGCGAGCCTCAGCGCTCGATGCGCTGGCTGCTGGTCGTCGGGTGCGGGTGCTCACCGACCTCGTGGCGGGCGTTGCCCCCGAATCGAGTGCTGCCGCTCTGGTTGAACTTGCCGAAGCGGGCGCCACGCTTGTCGACGCCGACTAAGGCCGTTTAGACCAGCAGTTGGTGCTTCGCGAGGTCGCGGTACAGCGGTGTCGACGAGACGAGCTCGCTGTGCGTGCCGACACCGACGACCCGGCCGTGGTCGAGCACGACGATCTGGTCGCTGTCGACGACGGTCGAAAGTCGGTGTGCGATGACGATGAGCGTGCGATCTTCAGCCACAGCGTCGATCGCTTCGCGCATGCGTTGCTCATTCACGCCATCGAGGGATGACGTCGATTCGTCGAGCAGCAGAATCGGCGGGGCGGCGAGCAACGCACGCGCAATCGCGAGCCGCTGTCGCTCGCCGCCCGAGAGCATGACGCCGTCTTCACCGACCTGGGCATCCAGTCCCCGCTCATCGCGTTCGAGAACCTCGGTGAGGTTGACCGCGCGCAGCACGGCAACGCACTCGTCGTCGGTCGCGTCGGGGGTGGCGAGACGCAGGTTCTCGCCGATCGTGCCGGCCAGCACGGGCGCATCCTGTTCCACATAGCCGATGGCCGAGCGCAGGTCGGTGCGATCAAGGGCACGAATGTCGACTCCACCGAGTCGCACGACACCACCGGTCGGGTCGTAGAACCGCTCGATGAGCGCGAGGATCGTGCTCTTTCCTGCGCCCGACAGTCCCACGAGCGCTGTGCGCTTGCCTCGCTGAGCAGAGAACGAGACCCCGCGCAACACGGTGCGGTCGATCTCTGGGGCGGGAGGGGTCGGCACGCGGCCGCCGAGATGCTCGGTCTCGACGAGCTCGGTGACCTCGCTCGTCACCTGATCGAGCACCGTGCCTTCGGGGTAGCTGAACGACACATCGTCGAACGTGACCGCCGCATCCGTTTCGATGTCGGCGGCCGGCACGATGTCGGCGTCACCATCGGTCTCGCTCGGCAGGCTGACGATCTCTTGAATGCGGCCGAGCGCTCCGAGGGCCTGGTTCACCGAGTTGATGGCTCCAAAGGCTTGTCCGAGCGGCATGATCATCATGAACAGAAACAGGATGAACGACACGAGGCTCGCGATCGTGATGGCCTCGCTCGCCACTCGGAAGCCGCCGACGCCCAGCACAACGAGCAACGCGACCTGGAGGGCGATTCCGGCGATGGGCACCACCAGGGCAGAGATCTTCGCGACCTCGATGCCCATGCGCCAGGCTCCTTCGGCGTCGTTCTCGACCGACGCGATTTCGCGGTCCGTGGCATTGGCCGCCCGCACCGTGCGCACCGCGCTCAATGACCGCTCCACCGACGCCGCGAGGTCGCCGACTTTCTCCTGCTGTTTGCGGCTCGCTACTCGGATACGCCCGGAGAGCGTGACCACCGTGACGACGGCGACGGCGATGACAGCGAGGGTGAGCCCGAGCAACACGGGGTCGATGATGAGCATCGCGATGAGCGCGCCCACGAACACGAGCGAACCGCCGACGGCATCCACTAGTCCCTGGGTGATGACGGCATAGAGCAGGGTCGTGTCAGAACCGACACGCGACACAAGGTCGCCGGTGCGTCGCGTATCGAATTCGCTGATCGGCAGCCGCAACATCCGGCGCACGAGCTGCCGGCGGGCACTGAGCACGACGGAGGTGCCCGTGCGCTGGAGGAGGTAGTGCTGGAAGCCGCTGAGCACGGCAGAGATCACAACAAGGCCCACCAAGACCCAGACCAAAAAGCCGAGCGGGTCACCCGCTTGCACGACCGTGATGACCTGGCTGACGATGATCGGTTGAGCGAGCGACGCGGCGGCCGCAAAGACGCTGAGCACGACCACAACGCCAAGGATGCGGCGATGCTCGGCCAGGTAGGGCCACAGCTGACTAAACGTCGCGCGGGGCCCGTCGTCGGTCGTGCGCGAGAACCGAGAGCGTCGAGTCGGTGCGGGCAGAGTCATGATGCTCTCAGTCTCGTTGACGGCACACGCCGAGAACTACCCCGATCGGTGCTTTTCGCTATGAGCGTGAGGGTCGAGCGACGCCCACGACGTCGGTCATGACTCTGGAGACCCGATCTGGCAGACCGTCTCGTCGATGCGCTCGATCCACCAGTCGGCACCACCATTGAGCGCTGCTCCGGCATCGGTCAGGGTGTACGTGCAATCTGAGAGCGCGATTCCGGCGTCTTCGGCACTCTGCCCGGCCACGCGAACCCCCGAGAAGCCCCACATCTGATTGGCCCAGCGCGTGAACTGCCCGGCCGCCGAGACGTCGTCGGTATCGCCGACGAGCCCGACGACCAGTGTTCCGGTACCCGCCGTGTCGAGGTGCTTGTCGCGACGGCATCGAGGCGTTGCCCCATCGACCTCATCATCATCGAGCACAGAACCGTCAGCCGCGAGGTTGATCGAGGTACTCAACGGGTAGAGGATGATGCGACGATTCGCCGGCCAGTCGGCCCCTGGCCGCGGAGCGGCCGCGACGTCGACGCTTGCGAAGCTCCAGAGCTGGTCGGCATAGACCCCGGCATCGGTGCCGCCGCCGCACGCGTCCGTCATGAGCGCGGCGGATGCACCCGACGCGGCGTCATCAAAGGCCAGCGGGCGGTGCACCGTCATCGTGAGGTCGAGCACAGCGCCGTTGTCGGCGGTGGCGACGGTCGATACCACCAGAAGAACATCGTCAGCGAGCGCTTCGGCTGTTGGTGTCGGGGTCTCGGACGGCGTGGCGGCGGGAGAGCTGCTGGCTGCCGGTTCTGCCGGCTGGCCCGGAGGCGTGCACCCCACGAGAGTCAGGAGAATAATGACCGCCCCGCTACCGAGCACTTGAGTCCGCTTCATGCGCGCAAGCATAGGACTCAACGCGCACGCTGTCACCGGCGCTATATGCCGCGTCCTCCGTCGGGTTTAGGCTCGGGTACCGTGCCAGCACCTGTGATCACGGCGACAGCCCTCACCAAGACCTACGGCGACTTCACCGCTGTCGACGGAATCGACTTCGAGGTCGCTCCCGGCGAGTCGTTCGGCCTGCTCGGCCCGAACGGTGCGGGCAAGTCGACCACGATGCGCATGGTCGGCGCGGTGTCGACGCGGACGAGCGGTGACTTGAGCATCCTGGGCCTCGACCCGAACGATCACGGCCCCGATATTCGCTCGCAGCTGGGCGTCGTGCCGCAGCAAGACAACCTCGATCAAGAGCTACGCGTGCGCGACAACCTTCTCGTCTACGGGCGCTACTTCGGCCTGCCGCGCGCGGTCGTCGCCGAGCGGGCGGATGCCTTGCTCGAGTTCGCCCAACTGACCGACCGCAAGAAGGCCAAGGTCGACGACCTCTCCGGCGGCATGAAGCGCCGCCTCACGATCGCACGCGCGCTCATCAACGAGCCGCGCATCCTGCTGCTCGATGAGCCGACGACGGGGCTCGACCCGCAGGCGCGGCACATTCTCTGGGACCGCCTATTCCGCCTCAAGGAGCAAGGGACGACACTCGTGCTCACGACCCACTACATGGATGAGGCCGAGCAACTTTGTGACCGCCTCGTCGTCGTCGACAAGGGCCAGATCATGGCTGAGGGCTCGCCCGCCGCTCTGATTCGCGAGTACTCGAGCAAGGAGGTTCTCGAGGTGCGCTTTGGCAGCGACAAGAACGCTGAGGTCGCCGAGAAGATCGCCGGGCTCGGCGAGCGCCTCGAAGTGTTACCCGACCGCATCCTCGTCTACAGCGATAACGGCGAGGCCGCGCTCGAGGCGATCACCCACCAGGGGCTTGAGCCGATCACTTCGCTCGTGCGCCGCTCGAGCCTCGAAGATGTCTTTCTGCGGCTCACCGGGCGGAGCCTCATCGAATGACCCAGGTTCAGCCGACCCCGGGCATCGATCGAGAGGATGCCCACCGCGCACTCGCCGGTGGCGCTGCCCCGCGACGCTGGGGCTCGTGGTACATCGCCGAGCACCGTATTCGCTCGATGAAGGGCTATGCCGGCGACGCGATATTCCAGAGCTTTGGCAACCCGCTCATCTACCTTTTCGCGCTCGGAGTGGGGCTCGCGAGCCTCGTTCCGCAGGGCATCGGCGACGTCACCTACCTGCAGTTTGTGGCACCGGCGCTCATGGCAACGGCGGCCATGACCGTGGCCGCGAACGAGACGAGCTACCCGATCATGATGGGGTTCAAGTGGAACCCGATCTTCTTTGGCATGAACGCCTCACCCATCACCGGTGGGCAGATTGTCAACGGCATGATGATTCACATTGCGCTGCGCATCGTGGTCACCGTGTCGATCTACTTCGGAATCATCGTGCTTTTCGGTGCGGTGCCCTCCGGTCTCGGTTGGCTGGCGATTTTTGCTGCCACCCTCACGGGAATGGCCATCGGCGTCGTGCTCTCGACCTACACCTCGACGATCGTCGATGACAAAGGGCAAATGGCGATGCTGCAGCGCTTCGGCATCACGCCATTGTTCTTGTTCTCGGGCACGTTCTTTCCGCTCGAGCAGTTGCCGATCTACCTGCAGCCGATCGGCTGGGTGTCACCGCTCTGGCATGGCACCGAGCTGGGCCGCGTGCTGACGTATGGCGCGTCTGAGCCCCTCTGGCTCACGGTCACGCACGTTGGCTACCTGGCCACGCTGCTGATCGTCGGCCTGTGGGCGACGCGCAAGCACTTCGTGCGGAGGCTGAACAAGTGAGTGCCGCGAATCTGCCCGCGCCCGCGGCGACAGCCGCCCCGGCCCTCGTGCCGCGCCGCAGCGCGCTCTATGCGGGCAACACGGGAGCGGTCATCCACCGGGGCCTGCTGGCGACCCGCAGCACCAATTACTTGGTCGTGCTCAGCGGGTTCTTCGAGCCGGTGTTCTACTTGCTCTCGCTCGGCATCGGCTTCGGCGCCCTCGTCGGCACCGTGCAAACCTCGACGGGCCAAGAGGTGCCGTACGCGGCGTTCATCGCCCCGGCGCTGCTCGCCGTCTCGGCCATGAACGGCGCCGTCTACGACTCGACGTGGAACGTCTTCTTCAAGCTCAACTATTCGAAGCTATATCAGGGGATGCTCACGACCTCGCTCGGCCCGCTCGACGTCGCTCTTGGCGAGATTTTCCTCGCCCTGCTGCGGGGGGCGATGTACGCCCTCGGGTTCATGGTGATCATGCAGGCCTTTGGGCTCAACCTGGCGTGGACGGCGCTGCTGGCCCTCCCCGCGGTGTTGCTCATCGCCTTCGGTTTCGCGAGCCTCGGCATGGCGATTACGAGCTACATGAAGACGTTCCAGCAGATCGAGTGGGTGACCTTCATCATGCTGCCGATGTTCCTGTTCTCGGCGACCTTCTACCCGATCACGGTCTACCCGCAGGCGATTCAGTGGCTGATTCAGGCGCTCCCACTGTGGCACGGCGTCGAACTGGTGCGCGGGCTCACGACCGGCGCTCTGTCACCCATGATGTTCGTGCACGTCGGTTATTACCTGGTGATGATCGCCATCGGGGTCGTCTTCACGACCAGCCGACTGAGGGCGCTCTTCCTGAAGTAACGGTTATCGCACCGAGCGCACAGGCAAGACCGACAGCCCGCCGAGCACCGCGATGACGGCCGACGCAAGGAAGAGGCCGACGAAGCCACCGGTCGCGGCGACGAGCATTGCTCCGACGAGAGGGCCGAAGGCTTGCGGCACGGCGAGCGCCACGTTCATGATGCCGAGGTCTTTGCCACGCGTGTGGCGGTCGGGCAGCACCTGCGTCGCGAGCGCTTGGTCGACGGCCATGAAGCTGCCGTAGCCAATGCCGAGGAATCCGGCGGCTACGAGGGCCACGGTGAAGTCAGGCACGAGGGCCAGCAGCAGGGCTGCGAGCGCCTGCAGGTAGGCAGCGATGTAGACGAACACCTTGCGCTGCCGCAGGCGGTCGCTCACGCGGCCGAAGACGAGCGCCGACGCGGTGAAGAACACGAGGTAGATGAGCGTTAGCATCAGCAGGTCGTCTTCCGCGGTCTCGCCGCGGTTGAGGCCATAGAGCAGGAAATACAGCAGAAGCGTCGTGCCGAGCGCGTTGCCCAGATTGACGAGAACGCGGCTGATCAGCGTCCACGCGAAGTCAGGGTGCTTGCGCGGGCTGATCCAGAGACCCGTGATGAGCATCCGCGGGCGGAACGGAGGCCGCAGCACGGCGGGCAGCACTTCGTCGCGCGTGAGAAGCAAGAAAGGCAGCACGAGCACGACAAGCAATCCGGCGACCAGCAGATAGCCCTGGACGAGGCTGAGGCCCAGGAAGACGACGAGCACAATGCCGAGGAGGGTGCCGATTGCCTGCGGCGCCGAGACCCACGCCGACACGAAGCCGCGCTGCTCGACCGGAACCTGGTCGGCGATCGTCGCAGTGATCGCGGCTGATGCCATGCAGAAGCCGCTGATGGCGAGCGACCAACAGACGCCGATGCCGACGAGGCTCGATTGAAGCCCGAGTGCGATGAGCGCCGCGGCGAAGAGCGCTGTGCCCGCGGCAATCCACGGCTTGCGACGCCCGAACCGCGAGGTGGTGCGGTCGCTCAACGCCCCCGTGAGCGGAAACACGATGAGGGCACAGACCCCCGCGATGGCCGAGATGATGCCAAAGGCGACGACGCTCTCGGTCCATTCAGTGCCGATAAGCAAGGCGTCGATTTCCTGCGGCAACAGCAGTTGGATCGGCGTCAACTGCGCCATCCAGATACCCAGCCACGCGGTGGCGAAAACGGCGATCCAACTCGCGCTGACACGCCGCGTGGGCTCAGCGAAGGGGTTGAAGGCGGGCGGCGGTTGAAGCGTGCTCACACGCCCCAGATTACTGCCGACACAGCCGCCGCCACGCACCCCGCCCCGAGAACCCGCACCCCGCCCCGAATAGGGGGTACCGGCCGCGCAGCGCGAATGGCCTGCACGCACTGACGGTCTGCTCTTTTAGAGTCGCCGTTCGTTTTGCGACTGTGGCCGGATGTCGTGGTTTGCCGCCGTCGAACCCTCGAGCGGACGGTCAGGTACCGGCCGAGGGGTCGGGGTCGACGGGGGTCGACTCGTGCGAGTCCGGGGGTTCAACGTGATCGTTTCACCGTTTCTTCGTTCGGCCATTGCGGCGGCGATCGTGCTGTCGGTGACGGCCGCGGGTACGTCAGCGTCGGCTAGCCAGCTGATGCCTGAACGAGGCGGTGCGAATGGTCTGAAGACCTCGGTTGTTGCGTGTCCGGCGGCGATCACAGGGAGCACGCCCACGGCACCGAGCCGTCTCTCACCGAAAGGCGTCGGTGGCACCACGACCGCCGATCTCGCGTCCTTTGCGCAGCGATTCAATGCCATCCGGGTCGCGAACTGCCTCCCACCGGTCCCCTACCGCAACTTCCGATATGACTCGTGCATGGAGACTCGGCTGTTCTGGATTGCGGAGGACCCGAGCACAAACCCCTCAAGCGCGTGGGGCCACATCGGCTCGAGGCGCAGTGACGGCCTGCCCAGTGTCGGCTGCGACGGCAACCTCGCGGGTGGGTCGGGTATGACGGGCTTGGTCGCCGCCAACCGGTGGTGGGCATCGGCCCCGCACCGCGCGTCGCTCTATAAGCCCACAATCCTCACGAGCATGGCGAACACCTGCATCCTGTTCGCCATGACGCACGGCGGCGTACCGAACGAGCCCTACAGCTTCACTCGGGCTGCCGCGCGTTGGGTGCCCTGCTCGTAGGCCGGTTTCAGGTCAGTCGCGAATGGCCTGCAGCACGCGGGCCGTGGCGATCGCGGCCCCCGCGGCTTCGGCGCCCTTGTCTTCGATCGACCCAGGAAGCCCGGCGCGGTCAATGCCCTGCTGCTCGTTCTCGAGCGTGAGCACGCCGAAACCGACCGGCTTACCCGTGTCGAGCGCCACGCGCGTGAGTCCGTCGGTGGCGGCAGAACTCACGTATTCGAAGTGCGGTGTGCCGCCACGGATGATGACGCCGAGCGCGACCACGGCATCGGCCCCCGCATCGAGAGCAGCCTTGCTGACGACGGGCAACTCGAACGAGCCAGGAACGACGTACTCGACGATTGTGGCTCCGGATGCTTCCAGCACGCGCCGTGCGCCCGCTTTCAGCCCCTCGCTGATGACGGTGTGCCATTGGCCCGCGACGATCGCGATCGTGAGGCCGGTTCCGTCGACGGCGAGCGTGGGGGATCCTTCGCCGCTCATGCGGTTTTCCCTTCGATGGTGGCGAACACCGGGGCGTTCGTGATGCTGTCGGGCAGTCGGTGGCCCATGCGGTCGCGCTTGGCAGAGAGGTAGCCCTCGTTGTCGTCGCCGACGCCGACAACGAGCGGAACGAGAGCGCTCACCTCGACACCGTACTGGGTCAGCTGACGCTGCTTCTCCGGGTTGTTGCTGAGCAGGCGCACGCGAGTGACACCGAGGTCGCGCAGCATGTCGCTCGCGGCCTCGTAGTCGCGCGCGTCGGCCGGTAGTCCGAGAGCCAGATTGGCGTCGAGCGTGTCGTAGCCGTCTTCTTGCAAGCGGTAGGCCTTGAGCTTGTTGATGAGCCCGATCCCGCGCCCTTCGTGCCCGCGCATGTAGAGCACCGCGCCGCCCTGGCGCTGGATAACGTCGAGCGCGGCGTCGAGCTGCGGCCCGCACTCACACTTGAGCGACCCGAATGCCTCGCCGGTGAGGCACTCGGAGTGCACACGGACGATCATGTCGTCGTGGGGCATCCCGCTCACGATGGCGACGTGGTCGGCACCTGTTTTGCGGTCGCGGTAGGCGCGCATCGAAAACGGGCCGTGCGTGGTCGGCACTGTCGTCGCGACCTCGAAGGTCACGCTGCTCGCGCGTTCGCCCGCGCGCGCGGGGGAAGCCGCCGCAAAGTCTTCTCCCGACTCGAGGTAGGCAATGAGGTCGACGATCGTGATGACGACGACCCCCTCGTCCGCGCCAAAGCGAATGAGTTCGGGCAGACGCATCATGTCGCCGCCGTCGGCGACGACCTCGCTGATCGCCGCGACCGGACGAAGCCCCGCGAGCCGCATGAGCTCGACAGCAGCTTCGGTGTGCCCCGCGCGCTCGCGCACGCCGCCATCGACGGCGCGCAGCGGCAGCACGTGGCCCGGGCGAATGAGGCTCGCGGGTGTCGACGTCGGGTCGGCAAGCGTGCGCAGTGTGTGCGTGCGGTCACCCGCGCTGATACCCGTCGTAATGCGGTCGGCCGCGTCAACGGTGATTGTGTAGGCCGTGCGTCGCGGGTCTTGGTTGTCGCTCACCATGAGGGGCAGCTGCAGTGCGTCGGCGATCTCGTTCGTCATGGGAGCGCACAAGAAACCGCTCGTGTGGCGAATGGTCCAGGCGATCCAGGCGGGCGTCGCGAGCTCGGCCGAGATGATGACGTCGCCCTCGTTCTCGCGGCCTTCATCGTCGGCGACAAGAACAGGTTTGCCCTCGCGCAGGGCGGCGAGTGCCTGGGGGATTGTTCCGATGCTCATGACAGGGTCCTTCCGTCGGTTGCGCCAAAGCGCACCAGTCGCGCCACGTGGCGCGCGAGAATGTCGGTTTCGATGTTGGCGGTGTCGCCGACCCGCTTGCGGCCGAGCGTGGTCACGGCAAGGGTTTCGGGAATCAGCGAGACCTCAAACCAGTCGTCGCCAGCTGCGCTCACGGTAAGGCTGACGCCATCCACGGCGATCGAGCCCTTGTCGACCACGAGCGGGGCATGCGCGGGGTCGAGCGAGAAACGCAGCATGCGCCACGCGTCTTGCTGTCGCACCTCGAGCACGGTCGTCGTGCCGTCGATGTGGCCCTGCACGATGTGCCCGCCGAGGCGGTCGCCGACGGATGCGGCGCGCTCAAGGTTGACGGGCTCGCCCTCACCCCACGTGCCGATCGTGCTCATCGTCAGCGTCTGGCCCATGACATCAGCCGTGAACCAGTCGTCACCCTGCTCGATGACGGTGAGGCACACGCCGTTCACCGAGATGGAGTCACCGTGGGCGGCATCGCTCACGACGAGCGGCCCGCGCACGGTGAGTTGCCCGGCGTCGCCGCGGGCCTCCCAGCGCACCATGGCGCCGAGCTCTTCGATCAATCCGGTGAACATCGTCTAATCCTTCGTCGCGGGGTGGGGTTGGCGTGGCCGGGCGACGACGAGCAGGTCGTCACCGAGCGATTCGATGTGGTGGATGCGCAACTCCAGTGCCTCGCTCATCGTGGTGACCCCCAGGTCGTCGATGGCCGTTTTCGGCCCACCGAGCAGCAGGGGAGCGAGGTAGACGAGCACGTCGTCGACGAGTCCCTCCCGCAGGAAGGCACTCGCGAGTGTCGGGCCACCCTCCACATACAGGCGTCGGATTCCTCGCTGGTACAACTCGCTCAACCCGGCGCGGAGGTCGCGGTGGCCGAGCTCGATGAGTGTGGCTGGGTGTTGGCGCAGTCGGGCATCCGTCGGCACCGGCGTGGTGCCGAAGACGACGGGGATCGGCTGATGCGGCAGCAGCTCGCCGCCGTCGCCCCGGGCCGTGAGAGTGGGGTCGTCCGCGAGCACGGTGCCCGTGCCCACCGCGATCGCGTCGTGGGCCGCGCGCTGCTCGTGCACGCGCTGACGCGCGGCGGTGCCCGTGATCCACTGGCTGGTGCCGTCGGCGGCGGCGGCGCGGCCGTCGAGCGTCGACGCCCACTTGACGGTCACGAAGGGGCGGCCGAGGCGCACGCTCGTCAGCCACGGGCGCAGCAGTTCTTCGGCCTCGTCACTGAGCACGCCGCCGATGACCTCGATGCCCGCGGCACGCAGGCGGTCGGCCCCGCCGCCCGCGATGGGGTTGGGGTCGTTGAGCGCATAGACGACGCGAGCGACTCCCGCATCGATGAGCGCCTGCGCGCACGGGCCGGTGCGGCCCGTGTGATTGCAGGGCTCGAGGGTGACGACGGCCGTGAGGCCTGCCGCGCTGGCGACGTGAGAGAGGGCATCCACTTCGGCGTGGTCGGTGCCAACCCCGCGGTGCCATCCCTCGGCGACGATCGAACCCGCCGCGTCGAGGAGCACGCATCCCACCTGGGGGTTCTCGCCGACCGCGGGGCCGTGCGTCGCCAGGCTGAGGGCGCGCCGCATCGCCGCGACGAGAGTCTCGTCGTCGTGCGGTGCGGTGGCGCTCATCGGGGTTCCTTCAGAATCAGGAACGCATCCGGGGTCGCGCGCGCACGGCATGCTGCCGCTCGCGTGTTCCTCCCATCCGGACTTTCACCGTCGGCACCGGAATTCCACCGGTTCAACCGCTCTCGAGTTGCCTCGATCACGGGTCGCGGGCTTTCACCGCCGGCTCGGATTTTCACCGACCCCGGAACACGTACTTGCTATCAGAGTAGTCAACCGCTCCGAAGCCGTGCTATTCCCCGCGCTTAGCTGGGAATCGCTGGGGTGTTTGGTGGGTGCGTGCGGGGGCGGGGGATGCCCGCATCCGTTCTGGGAGCGCGCACAGATGTGCACCGCATGTCAGACTGCCGCCATGCCCGCGAGCGACCCCGAGACCGCGAAGACCGTGGCCGCTCTGACGGCCGCGCAGCTGTATTACATGCAAGACCTCACGATGGGGGCGATCGCGACCGAGCTCGGCACGTCGCGGTCGTCGGTCTCGCGCCTGCTGTCGTTTGCGCGCGACTCGGGGCTCGTCGACATTCAGATTCGCTCGCCGTTCGACCGTGGTCTCGACCTCGAGCAAGCGATTCTCGCCCGCCACCGCGTCGTGGCGCACGTCGTGCCCATGCCCGAGTCGATCAGTGATGTCGACCGACTTGAGCGCGTGGCGATGACGGCGGGCCGTCTGCTGGGGCGTTTCGTCGATTCGAACATGGTGGTGGGTGTCGCCTGGGGGTCGACGCTCGGCGCCATGAGCCGCCACCTCGTGAAGAAGCCGACGCAGAACACCGTGGTCGTGCAGATGAATGGTGCCGGCAACGTTCAGACCACCGGAATCGACTACGCGAGCGAGATTCTGCACCGCTTCGGCGAAGCGTTCGGCGCGCAAGTGCAACAGTTTCCGGTGCCAGCATTCTTCGATGACCCGGCGACGCGCGACGCGCTCTGGCGCGAGCGCAGTACTCGGCGGCTGCTCGAGATTCAGGCCCGCATGGATGTTGCCGTGTTTGGGCTCGGCTCGCCCTTCGCCGAAGTGCCCAGTCAGGTCTACATCGGCGGCTACCTTGACGCCGATGACTATCGCAGCCTGAGCGCTGACGGCGCCGTCGGTGACGTGGCCACCGTGTTCTACCGCGGCGACGGAACCTTCGACGCGATCGCGCTCAATGCGCGCGCCTCGGGCCCGGCGCTCGACCGTTTGCGCCGCGTTGCGCGCCGCGTGGGCATCGTCTCGGGGGTGCAAAAGCTGCCGAGCTTGCGCGGGGCGCTCGCCGCGGGGCTCATCACCGATCTCGTGCTTGACGAGAGTCTGGCGACCGCGCTCGTCGCTGACAACGGTGGCGTCGCGGTCGGCTGACGCGCCCGCGCGCTGAGGCACGCTGCACGTTTGTGCAGAAGGGTTGGAAGATTGGGCGAACCGTCGGAGGATTAACCCGGCGGCATGAGCTGTCGCCCTCGACACGTCGAACGAGAACGGTCAGCATCCCGATGCCTTCGCCCACGTCTTCCCGCCCTGCTCGCTCCACCGTCGAGGCGCTGCGCGCCCGGCCCGAGTGCGAGGTGCTCATCATCGGCGCGGGCATCAACGGCATCGCGACGTTCCGCGACCTCGCGCTCAACGGCGTCGACGTTGTTCTTGTCGATCGCGACGACTACGTGGCCGGTGCGTCGTCGGGCTCGTCACACATGATCCACGGCGGCATCCGCTACCTCGAGAACGGCGAATTCCGCCTCGTCAAGGAGTCGGTGCACGAGCGCAACGCGCTGCTACGCCTGGCCCCGCACTACGTGCGGCCGCTGCCCACGACCATCCCGATCTTCTCGACCTTCTCCAGCCTGCTCGCTGCGCCGCTGCGCTTTATGGGCGTGAAGACGAAGGGTCGTAAAGAGCGCGGCGCGCTCATCATCAAGGTCGGGCTCACGATCTACGACATCTTCTCGCGCGACGGCGGCCGGGTGCCACGGCACCAGTTCCGGGGCGCGAAGGCCTCGCGGACGCTGCTGCCGGCCCTGCGCCGCGACGTCAAGTGGACGGCGACGTACTACGACGCCTCGATGCACGACCCCGAGCGGCTCGCGCTCGACGTGCTGATGGACGGTG
>JAYUKK010000130.1:0-13452 GCA_043764515.1 Microbacterium sp. | reverse complement strand
CCGCGTCGTTCTCATCATCGCGATCATCGTCATCGTCGCGTTCATCATCTGGCGGGTCGTGCGGATCGTGCGGCGTCGGCGTGCGGCGAGTGCGAGCGAGAGCGCCAGCGACCTCAGCGACTAACGCGGCGCGAGCAGGGCGGCGATCACCACGAGCGCGGGGATCGAGAGCACGGTGGTGATGAGCACAGCATCCCGGGCCACTGGCACAGCCCGCTCGAATCGGAGAGCGTAATTGAAGACGTTCTGCGCCGTGGGCAACGCCGCCAACACGACGACGGCGAACAGTGGCAGGCCCTCGAGACCGAACACGAGCAAGCCGACCGCCCACGCGACCACGGGCATGATCACGATCTTGAGGCCGACCGCGAGCAGCGTGTCGCGCCGCCCGGATCCCGCCTGCAAGATGCGGCGGCCGTGCAGCGACATGCCAAACAGCAGCAGCACCGTCGGCACAGCGGCCGCCCCGATCAGGTGAAACGGCTCCATTACCGGGGCCGGAAGCTGGACGCCCGTGACGGAGAGAACGAGTCCGAGGGCCGAGCCGATGATGAGCGGGTTGCGAATCGGCTGGCTCAACACGCGCCCCAGCGAAAGCGTTCCGCTCGTTGAGACGTCGAGAATCGTGAGGGCGATCGGCGTAAAGATCACCAACTGTAAGAGGATGACCGGGGCGGCAAACGCGGGATCTCCCAGAACGTAGGCCGCAATCGGTAGCCCGATGTTATTCGCATTGGCGTATCCCGACGCGAGCGAACCGATCGTGGTCTCGGCAACCGCGCGGCGCCAGAAAAGCTGGGCGACTAGCGCGAACGCCAGCATGCAGCTGAGCGAGGCGATCGCCGAAACCGGAAGCAGCGATGAGAACAATTGCTTCGCATCAGCTTCGGCGAGCACCGTAAAGAGCAGCGCGGGCGACAAAACGAAGAACGCGAAGCGCCCGAGTACAAACTCAGCGTGCGGTCCGAGGATGCCGAGGCGGCCCACGAGGTACCCCACCGCGATCACCGCTCCGATAATCGCGAACCCCATGAGAACGCCCGCCATGGGGACAGTGTCTCTCAAGTAGTGACTACTCATGGAATCGAGGTCAAAAGAAGGCCAGACTAGAGAGACAGCATCGGCACGGGCCCCGTGCCCCCCAGCTACCTCAACTCAGGAGAACATCATGCGCCGCACCGTCCCCGCCGTCGCCGCCCTCGCATTGGGCGTTTCCCTTACCCTTTCGGGCTGCTTCGCCAACCCGCTTGAGCAGCTCACCGACGGCCTGATCGAGGGCGGCGTTGAGCAGATCATCGAAGACCAAACCGGTGTCGATGTCGATGTTGACGGTTCGGGCGCGAGCCTGCCCGACAGCTGGCCTGCCGACGTGCCCACCCTCCAGGGTGAGGTCGTGTTCTCGGCCGCCGCCGAAGGAGTCTTCACCGCCGCGATCACCGTCGGCAGCATTGGCGAGGCCCAGCAGGCTTTCACCGACCTGACGGATGCCGGCTACACCCAGGCCTCAGAGATCCAGCTCGGCGAGGGATCTGAAGCCCGCGTCTTCGAGAACGGCACCTGGAACGTCGCGCTGATCATCGCCGAAAACGAAGACGGCACAGCGCAGGTGCAGTACACCGTCGGCCCCGTCAACTAAGGCGTCACCCGCGTCTCGTCGGGCGCAATCGTCGTTTGTGCGCGTGAATCCAGGCGTTCGCGCAGTTTTCGTGCGCCTTTCACAACCACAAGCGGCGGTTGCGTGCTTAGGCTCATGGGCGACGTTGCATTCACCCAATTCGACGAAGGAGGGACACCATGACCGACACGACCGCTACGCGCAGCAGCACCATCATCGGAGAGCCCGAGGTCGTTGAAGATGCCTTCCCCACGGCGGGGTCGGATACTGCGCTCACGAGCGCGCAGATTGTCGCCGACCCGGCATGGTCGCTCCTCAAGCGCGCCGCCGAGGCACTGCGCCCGATGCAGGTGCACGACGGCAGCATCCCGAACGCCGATGATCACGCCGCTGCCGCGGGCCACGTGACAGAGATCGTCGAGTCGCTCCGGCACTTCGCCCCGCTTCTTCCGCACGACGCCCGCTACCTCGAAGCGTGTGCCCTCGATTTCGAACGGTGGGCCGACAGTGGCTTCGTCGTGCCCGACTTCTATGACGCGCTCGACGCGTTCGCCCCTGCGCAGACTCGTCGTGACGGCGTCGCGCATCTCGTCGTGTTTCCCATGTACACGCAGAACGGTTCGACAGACCGCCTCGTCGAGGCCGTGGTCTTTGATGTCATCTGGCCCGACTTCATCGCCGAGCTTGAAGCGGGCGCCTACGGAAATGCGCTGTACCTGGGCCTGCGGTTCGTCGACTTCACGCCCGGCTACGACACCAACTCGGCCGTGCTCTTTCCCGAGTCAGTTGCTGTCACGCCCCGCGTGCCGGCCGGCGCCCCCGAGGGCGCTCCCGCCCAACTGCCGACCTTCACCTGGGGCGCCATCTTCGCCGACCGTGAGGCTGCGCGCTACCGTCGCGTCGTCCGCGCCGCGGCCGAGATCACGAAGCTCGAGCTACCCGACGACGCACTCGCGCTACTCGACGATCAGGCCTTGACCGAGCGCACCTTCGTGATGTGGGACATGATTCACGACCGGGCGCACATGCGCGGCGACTTGCCGTTCGACCCGTTCATGATCAAGCAACGCATGCCGTTCTTCTTGTACACGCTGGAAGAACTTCGGTGCGACCTCACGGCGTTCCGCGAGGCCGTGGCACTCTGGCGCGCCGAGGGTACCGACGACATCACCCGCCAGCACGCTCGCCTCGTGCAGTACGCGGTGATCTTCGACCGCATCTTCCGTTTCGCCATCTCGGGCACGCGCGTCCGCAATTACGACGCCGTCGGTGGCCAACTGCTTTTCGCGTGGATGCACCAGAAGGGTGTGTTGCACTGGACCGACACCCAGCTCACGATCGACTGGGATGCCGTGCCCGACGTCGTCGTACAGCTCTCGGATGCCATCAACGAGCTCTACTGGGCCTCGATCGACCGGCCGAAGATGGTGCACTGGCTCAAGGCCTACGAGCTCGTATCGGGCACCCTGACGCCGCACCCCGCTTCGGTATGGGCGCGCGGACTGGGTGACGACGTGCTGTCGGGCCCGCCCAAGGGCTACACCGACCTCGTTCTCGACGACGAGTTCCCGCTCTCAATGTTCTACGAAGCCCTCACCAAGAAGATGGCGCAGGTCATCGAGTCGACCGCAGGTATCACCGGCGTCGACGCGTGAGCAGCCTGACTGACCGCACGGTCGTGGTGGCCGGTGCAGGCGGAGTGGGCGGCCGCGCCGTGTGCGCGGCCCTCACCGCCGCGGGTGCTCACGTCGTCGCGGTGGGCTCGCGCATCGAGTCACTTGTCGGCGTGGATGCGGCCGAGACCGCGGTCGTCGACCTCGCCGACCCGGCCGCCGTCACCGCGTGGGCGGCCGCACTGCGCGACCGGCGCCCGAGCATCGACGGCCTGCTTCATCTCGTGGGCGGGTGGCGCGGTGGCTCTGACCCGGATGACTTCGACTGGCTCGAACGGCGCGTGCTCACCACCCTGCGCGTCGTCAGCCGCGAACTGCGCGACGACCTCAGCGCGTCGAGTGCTGGGCGGTTGGCGATCGTGAGCTCCGCATCCGTCGCCCAGCCGAAGTGGGGCATGGCCAACTACGTCACCCTCAAATCGGCGGCCGAAACCTGGGTGCAAGCGCTCGCGAGCGGGTGGCGCACGAAAGGCACTCCGACCGCGGCCGTGACCTTCGTCGTTGGGGCACTCGACGAGGCGGGAGCGGTCGACGATCTCGCGGCAGCCTGTGCAGCCCTGTGGTCAGTCGACCACGATCAACTCAACGGCGCGCTCGTCGAACTCGTGCGCACCGATGCCACTCGCACGGGAGAATGAGCACGTGACTCGAATCCACGACACCAACTACCGAGGCTTCGCGAGCGACAATTACGCCGGCGTCCACCCCGAAGTGCTTGCCGCCATTGCCGACGCAAACGGCGGCCACCAGATCGCCTACGGCGAAGACCAATACACGGCCCGCTTGGCCGAGGTGATCGCGGCCGAGTTCGGTGAGCACGCCGAGGTGTTCCCCGTCTTCAACGGCACGGGCGCGAACGTTACGGCGCTCACCGCGTTGATGCCGCGCTGGGGCTCGGTCATCGCCTCGAGCACGGCGCACATCCACACCGACGAAGCGGGCGCTCCCGAGCGGGTGAGCGGGCTCAAGTTGCTGCTGGTGGATACCCCGAACGGCAAGCTCACGCCCGAGCTCATCGCCACCGAGGCCTGGGGCTGGGGCGATGAGCACCGCCCCCAACCGCTCGCGGTGAGCATCACGCAGACGAGCGAGCTCGGCACGCTCTACACGCCGGCCGAGATTCGCGCGATCGCCGACTACTGCCACGAACACGGCATGGCCCTGCACCTCGACGGTGCCCGCATCTGGAACGCTGCCGCCGCCCTCGGCACGAGCTTCCGCGCCTTCACGACCGACGCGGGCGTCGACATTGTCAGCCTCGGCGGCACGAAGAACGGCCTCATCGGCGCCGAGGCTGTCGTGGCGATTGACCCTGCGAAAGCTCCCGGCCTCATCTACCTGCGCAAGATGAACATGCAGCTCGCGAGCAAGATGCGGTTCACGAGCGCTCAGTTGCTCGCACTCTTCGACGATGGGTTGGGTATCCGCTCGGCGTCTCAAGCGAACAGCATGGCCGCACGGCTGCGCGCGGGTCTCGAAGGGATGCTCGCCGCAGGCGAGGTGCCCGCCGGGTCGCTCGGCTTCAGCCAGCAGACGCAGGCCAATGCGGTGTTCGCACTTCTGGCGAACGACGTCGCCGACCGGATTCGCGAGCGCGTGCGCTTCTACGACTGGGATCGCGCCCGCGGCGAGGTGCGCTGGATGTGCGCCTTTGACACGACCGAGGCCGACATCGACGGCTTCCTCGCGATCGTGCGCGAGGAGCTCACGCGTTAGTCACCGGCTGTCGACTCCGCTCCAGCGTGCAGGCGTAGCCTGAGCCCATGTCGAGCTCGGTGTTTACCACGCGTCCCTGGTTGGCTTTGTACGCCGAAGGGGTTCCGCACGACATCGAACCGACGACGCAGACGCTCAGCGACATGCTCGACGACTCGGTGCGTCGATTCGGGGCGAAGGTCGCTCTCGACTTCTTTGGTGCCACGACGGGCTATGTGCAGCTGGGGCGCCAGGTCGAGCGCGCGGCGCACGGGCTCGCCAACCTCGGCGTGGTGGCCGGCGACCGCGTTGCCCTGGTGTTGCCCAATTGCCCGCAACACATCGTGGCGTTTTATGCGGTGCTGCGTCTCGGCGCAGTCGTCGTCGAGCACAACCCGCTGTACACGGTCGACGAGTTACAGCACCAGTTTGAGGATCACGGTGCGACTGTCGCGATCGTGTGGGACAAGGTCGCCGACACGGTTTCGAGCTTTGCCGCCGCCACAGGCGTGCGCACGATCATCGGTGTCGACATGACGGCGGCGATGCCGGCATCGATGCGCTTGAAGCTGCGGCTGCCGATCGCGCGAGCCCGCCAAGCGCGTGCGGCGATCACGAGCGGCGGGCTGCGAGAGGGAGTGATCGCGTGGAGCGCCGTCGTCAGCGCCGCACCGCTCCCCGAGAGCCACCCACGCCCGGCCCTTGATGACATTGCGGCACTGCAGTACACGAGCGGCACCACGGGTCGGGCGAAGGGCGCGGTGTTGACTCATCGCAACCTCCGAGCCAACGCGGCCCAGGGCCGCGCGTGGGTGCCGGGGCTCACCGAGGGTGGCGAAGTCGTTTATGCCGTCTTGCCCATGTTCCACGCCTACGGGCTGACCCTGTGCTTGACGTTCGCGCTCAGTATCGGCGCCCGCCTCGTGCTTTTCCCCCGCTTCGATCTTGACCTCACGCTCGAGGCGATGGGGCGCACGCCCGCGACGTTCCTGCCGGCCGTACCGCCGATCTATGAGCGGCTCGCGGTGGGCGCCGCGGAGAAGGGCGTCAGCCTCGCGGGCATCCGATTCGCCATCTCGGGCGCCATGAGCCTGCCCGTGCGCATCGTCGAATTGTGGGAGTCATCGACGGGTGGACTTCTCGTCGAGGGCTACGGGATGACCGAGTCATCGCCCGTCGCCGTGGGCAACCCCATCGGTCCGAGTCGACGACCCGGCACGATCGGCGTGCCGTTTCCGAGCACCGAGATTCGCGTCATCGACCCCGAGAGTCCGGAGACCGACCTTGGTTTCGACGACGAGGGCGAGTTGCTGCTGCGGGGGCCCCAAGTGTTTCAGGGGTACTGGAACCGGGCCGCCGAAACCGCCACCACTCTGCTGCCCGGCGGCTGGCTGCGCACCGGCGACATCGTGCGCGTGAGCACCGACGGGTTCGTCACCGTGGTCGACCGCATCAAAGAACTCATCATCACGGGCGGATTCAATGTGGCGCCCACGGAGGTCGAAGAGGTTCTCCGCGCACACCCCTCGGTCGCCGACGTCGCGGTGGTCGGTATGCCCGCCGCCGGGGGTGGAGAAGACGTGACCGCCGCAATCGTGCTGGCTGCCGACGCGGCGCTCGATCCCGCGGCGCTGCGCACCTTCGCCAAGAAGTCGCTAGCGGCGTACAAGGTGCCGAGGCGCTTCGAGATCGTCGACGAGCTGCCGCGCTCTCTCATTGGCAAGGTGCTGCGCCGACAGGTGCGCGAGCGGCTTATGCCGGAACGCGGTGCGTGATCACCGCTGTCGACGTGGGGTAGGGCAAGCACGGAGTGAGGCCTCGCAGCGTGCGCACGTGAAAGCGTGGACCGAGAGCACGCACCGCGCGGCGATTGCGCCGGCGGTCGACGTTGTCGAACACGATCATGCCGTCCGGTGCCAGGTGGTCAAGGGCGGCGGTCAAGCATGCGCCCCGTGCCCGGCCATCGACCACAATGAGGTCGTAAAGGGCGTCCGTGTTGTCGATCGACGCGACGTAGTCTGAAAAGTCGACACCCTCGTAGCCTGCACGGGCAGACACGGCGCCCGCAACGCGGCCGGGGCCGTAACTCCCCGGAATGACGCGGAGCTCGCCATTCCCGGGGATCACCGCCGTGATTTTCGCGGCCCAGACAGGATCATTCTCGATCGTGGTGACGGAGCGTGCTCGTTGGGCGAGCCACACGGTCGACGCTCCCGATCCCCATTCGAAGACACGAGCGTCAGGGCGATGGCTCAAGAACGCCGCGGTCGCATCCGTCGACCGAAAGCTCCACCACGGCACGTCGAGGCCCACGAAGTCGTCGAAGTCGTAAATCGCGAGAAGCGAGCGAACCCAGAGCGCGAAACGATGACGTTCCGCGCCGCGATCAAGGCGTTGAATCCATCCCGAGCGCTCCCCGTGGCGACGAATGCCGTGCATCGTGCTGACATAGACCGTCTTCATTCGCCCCATGAGGGAAGTATCGCATCTGTCGGTAACGACCCCAGCGGCCACGACAGGCGTAGCGTGGAGGCCATGAGATTCGGACTCTTCATTCCCCAGGGCTGGCGCCACGACCTCGTCGACATCGAGCCGACCGACCAGTGGGCCGTGATGAAGCGCCTCGCGCTCCACGCCGACGCTGGCCAATGGGAGTCAATCTGGGTCTATGACCACTTCCACACCGTGCCCGTGCCGAGCGATGAGGCGACGCACGAGGCGTGGAGTCTCATGTCGGCCTTCGGCGCCGTGACGGAGCGCGTGCGCCTCGGCCAAATGTGCACGTGCATGGGTTACCGCAATCCCGCCTACCTCGCCAAGGTCGCGGCAACCGTCGACCACGTGTCGGGCGGCCGCGTCGAGATGGGCATCGGCGGCGGCTGGTACGAACACGAGTGGAAGGCCTACGGCTACGGATTCCCCGAGATCGGCGACCGTCTGCGCGCGCTCGACGAGGGTGTGCAGATCATGCGGCAGGCCTGGTCGCACGGCACGGCAACTCTCGATGGCCGCTACTTTCAGGTCAACGGCGCGATCGTTCGGCCATTGCCGGTGCAAAAAGACGGCATCCCCCTCTGGATTGCCGGAGGCGGCGAGAAAGTCACCTTGCGCATCGCTGCTCAGTACGGCCAGTACACGAACTTCGGCGGCACCCCTGACGAGTTCGCCGCGAAGAGCGAGATTTTGCGCGGCCACTGCGAGCGCCTCGGCACCCGCTTCGAGGCCATCACGCGCTCGTCGAATTACAACACCGTGATCGGGCGCGATGAGGCAGAAGTTGCCGAGCGCATCGCTGCGATCGAAGCCCGACTCACGCGCTTCATCGGCGCCGAGCGCGCGGGCAAAGCCGTCGCCGACTTGCGAAACGGGGTAGGACTCGCGGGCACGCCTGAGCAAATCGTCGAGAAGCTGCAGGGCATGCAAGCCCTGGGCATGACCTACGCCATCACCTACTTCGCAGAAGCGGCCTACGACACCAGCGGCATCGAGCTCTTCGAAAATGAGGTCATGCCCGCCCTGATGTAACTAGACGGGAGCGTCGGCCATGCGGGTCACGACAAGGTCGTCGCCATCAGGCGCCACGTCGACCCGAACAACATCGCCGTCGGCGATCGTGCCCGACAAGATCGCGCGAGCGAGGGCGTCGTCGATCTCGTGCTGCATGAGCCTGCGCAACGGCCGCGCGCCATACACGGGGTCGTAGCCACGTTCGGCGAGCCAGCTGCGGGCATCCGGCGTCACCGCCAGCTGCAGGCGGCGTTCGGTGAGGCGTCGCTCGAGGCGGTCGACCTGCAGGGAGACGATCTGGCTCAAGTCATCGGTCGACAACGGTGAGAACACCACGATGTCGTCGAGGCGATTGATGAACTCCGGCTTGAATGACTGCCGCACGATGTCGTTGACCGCCGCGACCTTCGCCGGCCAATCGAGCCCCGGTTCGGTCAGCAACGGTGAACCGAGGTTCGACGTGAGAATCAAGATCGTGTTGCGGAAGTCGACCGTGCGCCCCTGGCCGTCGGTGAGGCGACCGTCGTCAAGCACCTGCAGGAGCAGGTCGAAGACTTCAGGGTGCGCCTTCTCGACCTCGTCGAGCAAGATGACCGAGTACGGACGCCGACGAACTGCCTCGGTGAGCTGACCGCCCTGCTCGTACCCGATGTAACCGGGAGGGGCACCGATGAGACGCGAGACGCTGAACTTCTCGCCGTACTCGCTCATGTCGATGCGCACCATCGACTTTTCGTCATCGAACAGGTAGTTGGCGAGCGCCTTGGCGAGCTCGGTCTTGCCGACGCCCGTGGGGCCGAGGAAGAGGAAAGAGCCCGTCGGCCGGTCGGGGTCGCTAATGCCCGCGCGCGTGCGACGCACCGCTTCGCTCACCGCTGCGACCGCGGCTTTTTGCCCGATGATGCGCTTGCCGAGCTCGGCCTCGAGCGTCAGCAGCTTTTCGGTTTCGCCCTGCGTGAGCTTGTCGACGGGGATACCCGTCCAGGCCGCCACGACCGCCGCGATGTCATCGTCGGTCACCTGGTCGTTGACCATGCGTGGCCCGCTCTCGGCGCTCTCCGCCTCGGCCAACTGCCGTTCAATGCCCGGGATGATCTCGTAGTTGAGCTTCGAGGCCTGCTGGTATTCACCCTCGCGCATGGCTTTGTCGAGCGCGATGCGCGACTCGTTGAGGCGCGTCTTCAGCTCGCCGACCGCGGTCAGCCCCGACTTTTCGATGGTCCAGCGCATCTGCAGGGCATCCCGCTGCACGGTCTTCTCTTTGAGCTCATCGCGCAGCTTCGCGAGCCGGGCCTTCGAGGCCTCGTCTTTCTCCCTCTTGAGCGCGAGCTCTTCGATCTCGAGGCGCGTCACGGCGCGCTTGAGCTCGTCGAGTTCAACGGGGCTCGACTCGATCTCCATCTTGAGGCGACTCGCAGCCTCGTCGACGAGGTCGATCGCCTTGTCGGGCAGCTGACGGCTGGTGATGTAGCGATTGCTGAGGGATGCCGCAGCGACGAGCGCGCTGTCGGCAATCGAGACCTTGTGGTGTGCTTCGTAGCGCTCTTTGAGGCCGCGCAAAATGGCGACCGTGTCTTCCACGCTCGGCTCTCCGACGAAGACCTGCTGGAAGCGACGCTCGAGTGCGGCGTCTTTCTCAATGTGCTCGCGATACTCGTTGAGCGTCGTGGCACCGATCATGCGCAGCTCGCCGCGCGCCAGCATGGGCTTGAGCATGTTGGCCGCCGCGACCGAGCCTTCGCCGCCACCCGCACCCATGAGCGAATGCAGTTCGTCGATGAACGTGATCACCTGACCGTTGGAGTCATCGATCTCTTTCAGCACGGCCTTGAGTCGCTCTTCGAACTCGCCGCGGTACTTCGCGCCGGCGACGAGCGCCGAGAGGTCGAGGCTCACGAGCTGCTTGTCCCTGAGCGAGTCAGGCACGTCGCCCGCGACGATGCGCTGCGCGAGCCCTTCGACGACGGCGGTCTTGCCCACGCCGGGTTCACCGATCAGCACGGGATTGTTCTTCGTGCGTCGACTCAGCACTTGGCTCACGCGCCGAATCTCGGCGTCGCGACCAATGACGGGATCGAGCTTGCCTGAGCGAGCGATCTCGGTGAGGTTGACGCCGTACTGCTCGAGGGCAGACTTCTGCTTCTCCTGGCTGGAGGGGGCGCCTTGCATGTTGGCCATCGTGTGCTTTCCTACTTCTGAACCTGAGTCTGTGTGACTCAAGTTTACGCCCCGGTTGTCTGAGAAGCCAGGGTGAGCACGCGCGTTATCCCGGGCCGAAGGAATAGCGAGTGGCGGCTGTCGCTTGCACCGGGCATGACCTCAACCATCGGCATCATTGGCTCGGGCAACATCGGCAGCGCACTCGCACGGGCCTTCACGGCGGCGGGCCACGCCGTGGTGATCGCGAACTCACGCGGGCCCGCCTCGCTGGCTCCGCTCGTTGCCGAGTTGGGCGACCTCGCTACAGCGGGCACCGTGGAGCAGGCCGCGCAGGCGGGCGACCTCGTGGTCGTGACGATTCCGTTGAAGGCCGTCGAGAGCATCCCGAGCGATCTGCTGGATGGACGCACCGTGATCGACACGAACAACTACTACCCCGCGCGCGACGGCCACATCGCCGAGCTCGACGACGAAATCCTCACGACCTCCGAGTTCGTCGCGCGACACTTTGCGGGGGCGACCGTCGTCAAGGCGTTCAACCACATTCCGGCTCTTGCGATTGCCGATCAGGCACAGCCCTCCGGCACGACCGACCGTCGTGCGCTGATGGTCTACGGCGAAGATGCCGCGGCCGTTGAACGCGTCAGCGCCCTCATCGACGTCATCGGCTTCGACGCGGTGAACGGCGGCGGGCTCGCCGAAAGCTGGCGCATCCAGCGCGACAACCCCGCCTACGGGCCGCGTTTCACCGCGGCCGAACTGGCCGTGAAACTTGCTGAGGCTCGCCGCTACCGCGACCAGTAGTCCTCAGCGGGGCACCCGGGCGGCACGTCGTGCCAGAGCAGTGACGATGCGTTCGAGCGGCCCCGCGCCCAGGAGCGCTCGCCACACCACGCACGCCGCAATGGTGACGGCCATGAACATCAGGAAAACGCCGTACTCGGTCGAATAGGCGGCGGCATCCCCCAGCAGCACGATCGCGACGAAGTGACCGGCGTAGGCCGTGAGGGCCATCGACCCCACTGCGGCAACGGGGTAGAGCAACACGCGCCCAACCCGCGTCGAGCCGGCAGCAAGGCAGAGCGCGAGGACCAGTAGAGCGAAGCCCGCAGACCCCACTGCTTCGCTCGTCGTCGCACTGTGCGGATACTGCAGCAGAAGGTTCGTCACCCGTGCCGCCCAGGAGTCGCTCTCGAGGTCGTCGGGGGCAAAGGTGTTGCCCAGCTCACCGAGCCCGTACCCGATCAGCATGAGAACACCGCCGATGATCGCGAGGCGCACCTGCACAGAAAGACGCCCGAGATCAAGGCGCCCCACGACGATGCCGACCATCAGAAAGCCGACCCAGAAGACGGCGGCAAACTCGCTGAGCAGCACAATGTAGACCAGCTCGGTGGTGACCAAGGTCGGTTCCGGCTCGGCGAAGTAGAAGACCTCCCGAGCCAGCAGCACCACAACGGGCGCGACAAGTGCGACCACGCCAGCAGCGATGAGAAGTGTGCGCGATCGCACGCTAATGAGCCACGCGCCCGCGACGAAGACCACGGCATAGGTTCCCAGAATGATGGGGAACCCGGAGTTGATCACTTCGAGAAGCGTTCCGATCACAAAGATCGCGAGGGCACGAACGAGGATCGAGATCCGCACCCGCAACAATTCGACGCCACCGGCACGGCGTCCTCGCGCGGAGACCAGACTGAGCGAGACCCCGGCCATGAGTCCGAACAAGATCGCCGAACGGCCGTTCACGAGGTCGAACCAGGTGTCGGGATACCCCCAGTCGAACGCGCTCACAATCACCAGGTGCGCGCCGATCATGCCCAGAACGGCGAGCCCGCGCGCGGCGTCAAGACCGACGATTCGAGCGCCGGTGCTTACGTGATCACTAGGCGGGCCCTGAGTCAGCACAGGGGATGATGCGTTCGGTTCGCCCGCGTCACGCGTGGTCGTCAAGCGTTGCTCCCTCCTCAACGGGGGAGCGCTCACCTCACAACGTCCGCCGGTTCTTGCCGACTGTAATCGTGGACGCACTGAAAGGCGAGGCCTGCTTCATGCGTGGCGAGACGCTGTCACGGTGAACTTCGCCGTACGGGCCACTTGACTTGTCGGGCCGACCGCACGCTCAAGCGCCGGCACGTAGGCGAGGTGGCTGTTCCAGACCGCCCAGAGCTGACCGCCCGGGCGCAGCACGCGCCCGGCCTCCGCGAACAACCGCAGCGCGATGCCCGTGTGCACCGCGGCCCCCACGTGAAACGGCGGGTTGAGCACGATGAGGTCAGCGCTCGCGTCGGGCTGCTGCGAGAGCCCGTCGTCGTGCACGGTTTCGACGCGCACGCCGTTCGCGGCCGCCGTGAGTGCGGCACTCTGCACCGCAACGGCCGACACGTCGCTCGCCATCACCCGTGCGCCCGGGTTGCGGCGCGCGAGGAAGGCCGCGAGCACTCCCGAGCCGCACGCCAGATCGATCGCGGTGGCGAACACGGGCAACTGATCTGCCGCGTCGAGCAGCGCCCGCGTGCCGATATCGAGGGATGCGCCCGCGAACACACCCGCCAGCGCGACGATGTGCAACTCGTGGTCGGGGTCGAACCCGCGCGCCGGTTCGGCCGGCGCGATGCGGCGCGGCCCGCGCGCGGTCAGCAGGCGAGCCTTGCCGCGCGCGAGCGAGACGTCGACGCGCTCGAAGCTCGCGCGCAGTACGTCGTTCTGGGTGGGCGTCATGTGTTTGAGCATGTTGCCGGCCACGAGCACGAGGTCGGGATGCGCGCGTGCGGCCAGAAGGCGAGCAACCGCATCGAGGCG
>JAYUKK010000129.1:0-3782 GCA_043764515.1 Microbacterium sp. | reverse complement strand
TTCGAGTCCGGCAGAGCCCACCGTGGGACGTGTGCGCCGTCGCCCGATCAAAGAAGCGACCGGAGCGGGCGGAATGTCTTCGAGCCCGTAAAGAACGTCGAGGCTCGAGCCCACTAGGTCAGCGATCACGCCAAGCTCGTGCGCGTACCAGGGGCCCGCGGCAATCTTGCCGCTCATAGTGCTCTCGGTGACGTTTAGGGCGCTCGCAAGCGCCTTCTGCGAAAGCCCGACGCGCTTGCGCAGAGTCGTAACCCGCTCGCCAACCTCAGCGTCGAACTGGAGACGGGTCTCCTCGCGCTCGATTCCCTCAGCCGTTTTCATCATGGCCATCACTTTACGACAAGTCGCGACAATTTGGCAATACTTCGTGTCTTGACTTGACACGACTTCGTTCAGACCGTAGAACTGTCGGCATGACCTTCGCTCCTACCGAAGAAATTACGCTTGTGACCAAGCGAGAGGCCTCTCAGGCTTTACGCGTTTCTGTGCGCACCGTCGACCGTTACATCGCAGATGGCACGCTCCGGGCAGTGCGGCTCTCTGCCCGTGCGACACGAATCACGCGCGCATCCCTCGATGCGCTGTTGACCTCGCCATCGGCAATTGCCAAGGGGGCCGTGAAGTGACCATTTCACGTCGGGCGTCTACGCCACTGGAGGACGCTGGTGAACTTTCCCGGCACGTCATGCGCGAAGAGACTCAGGCTGAGGTCTCCGGGCACTCCGGTCTCTTGGTCGAGCTGAATCTGCTCCCACTTGTACCGGTATGGCGCAGCAAGCTCACCGACCTCAAGGCCGTTGACGCTGACGACTCCTCGGGCTTCGCCCTTGTACTTACCGCTGGGTGTGACATCGAACTTGACAGTTGCGGGCAGCTTGGTTCCGGCCACGAAGACTTCGGTGAGCGCGTCAGCATAAGCGTTCATCCGGTACAGGGGAGTCTCGGTCACCTCGGGGATGCGTGGAACCCATCCGGCCGGCGCGATGTCGACGGCACGACTCTTGTCGGGAAAGTCAATGGCGAGGTAGGCGCGCACATAGTCGCCCCTTCGAACCTCACCGCTGACGACGAGGTTCGGGAGGCCCGCTTCGCGTCTGGCCTGGAGCGCCTGGAAAACCCGGTCGTCGGTATCGCACCATATCTCTCCGACGCGACTACCGCCGAGTCGAACGGTGACATTGCCGCCTCGTTCCCACGGCATGAGTTCGACATCAACAATGCGCGGCACTCGGCCAGCGAGAACCGACTGGTACTCGCCCACCCCCTTGACGGCGATCCAACCCTCACGACCGCTGGGCTCCACTTGAGCCGCAGTCGAAACGGAGAGCACCGGGTCTTTCTTTCTTCTGCTGAACAGTCCCATGCGCGCGAGGTTACCGACCTCGCGTTCGCGGCCTAGCTGCGACACGACGAATTCACAACTTCACATCTTCATTCGACAGTCACGAAGGGCACATCATGACGGTTCTCACCATCGACATAACGCCGAACATTCTCGGCTTTACGCAGGCAGCGTGGATCGACCTCGAGTACGCAGCTCGCGAAACGTTCGCGCACGCTCGTCTCGACAACCTGGCCATGATCGGCGCGAACCTCACGCCTGCCGATCGTTTCGACGCGGCCTACGCCATCTGGGACGACTTCATCGATGGTCGTCGCGCTGACGACTGGTTCGAGAAGCCGAAGACTCGTGAGCTGCGCGCTCAGGCGGGAGTGTTCGCCCGTGCGAGCTTCTACCTGCCCGCGTCCGAGCTGGCATCGCTCGCTGAGGCCGCGTGGGGCTCCGAAACATTCGAGGTGTACATCACCACGGTTGACGGTGTGCGTCTCGGCAAGCTCGGCTGGTACGGCAACGGCACCCTCTCGATCCGATTCCTTGGCACGCCGGGAGTCAGCCGAACCGTGAGCAACGACCGCGGCCGGCTGATCGATGACGTGCGCCACGCCGACGTGCACCACATCGGCCTGCACCCCGTGTTCGCTCGGACTGACTCATGAGCGTCGAACGCATGGCGATCGAGACGATGCGCCACCCGCTGACGTTGATCGCCGACACGGCGTCACGCGCCCCGTGGGCGGACGGTTGGCCCATCAGCGGCGACGACATCGCCGTGGCCACTCGCCTCCCGCTCGGCAGCACTGCAGCTCGCGCGGTCGGCCGATTCAATCCGGAAGGCCCGACCGGTTACCGAGCGGCGACCGCACCCGACGCGCCTCTGCGCCCGTCACGGTCGGCAGCTCGCGCTGACGAGCGACTGCACCGCGAGGGTCGCCGTGTAGAGCGTGCACGGTTCGATCTTCTCCGTCGTGCGGAGAAGACCATTCAGCGCGGTGAGCGTCACACGGAGCGGTTCGACGGCGAGGTGCACTACAGCCTCGGCTCGACGGTGCGGACGGTGACCGCGTGAGCGTCGGCGTGCTCGACGGCGTGGAGCCGCGCTCACGCGCGACCGACCCCGTGACCTCGGTCGACGCGGGTCGCGACGCTGACCTCTCGCGCTCGCAGGCCGCTGTGCTCGACATCTTCCGCACCAGTCGGTTCGCGCAGCGATGGGGACTCGCAGACCACACGCTCGTCTACCTCGCTGGCGTCGCCGGCCTCGACTTCACACCTCAGCGCATCCGCTCGGCACGCGCCGAGTTGGCCAAGCGGCAGCTCGTCGTGCACACGCCGGGCAACTACGTAGAGAGCCCCACGGGCAAGAACGCGCGCGTGTGGACGCTCGCAGAGGAGGACAACTGACATGGCAGTGAAGCTCGCGGGCAAGTTGCCCGACGCAGACCGCAGCGGCCTCGATCGCCTCCAGGGCGAGCTGGTGCGTCACCCGGAGAATCGTCACCTGGTCATCGCGGTCATCGACTGCGCTCGCACCACCGTCGACCACGGCGACGACGGCGACACGTACACGCCGACCGCGGGTGTTCTGTTCATCGAACCGGTGCTCGATCCCGAGGATGTCGCGAACGTCGTGGAAATCCTCGGCCGCATCCGCGCCGAGCGTGTCGACGGCGGCACTCTCGACTTCGACTTCGGAGTGGGCGACCCGCTCGCGACCGCCACCTCACGGATGGGAGGAGCTCGTGCAGCAGACAGTTCACGCTGACGAGACGACCGACCCTGTGGCGTTGCTCCCGTGGCAGAAGCAAGCTCTCGCAAGCCGAGGCATCGACCCCGACGAGGTCGACCGGCTCATCCGCCAGGGCTCTCCGCTCTTACGGGACATGCCCGCGAAAGACCACGGCGACCCGACTTTGGGCGGCGACGGTCTTCGGATCGCGATCGACGCCGATTGCCCGCACTGCGGTTGGCCTGAGCGGTGGTTCAACACCAGCAGCCGTCGCTTCGGCTGCATCAAGTGCACATACGAATCCGACGAGAGGAATGCCTGACTCATGGCCATCGACATTGACCAGGAGTTCGAGGACATCCGCGAGCGTCTCAATCAGCGCGCTGACCGGCTGGAGCTTGAGGCCATCTACCGACTCGATCCTGAGCGTCTCGGCCGAGAGGTTGAGGAGGTCTACGCAGCCGTTCGCGCCGCGCTGATCGCCGCGGCCGAGACGCTCAGCTCGATCTTCCATGACATCGCGGAGACGTTCCGAGGTTGGGAACCAGACGACATGCCGATCACGAAAGGCAACGAACAGTGAAAGAGAACCTGCCCGCACTCGTCGCCGCGACCTCAGCCGACGCTGATCGCGACACCTGGATGGAGGCCCGCTCGGCTGGCCGCGTGACTGCCTCCGAGGTGCACTCGATCGCTGTTGGCGGTCGCTGGACG
>JAYUKK010000128.1:0-3787 GCA_043764515.1 Microbacterium sp. | reverse complement strand
GCCGTAGGGCACCTTGCCACCCGTGTAGAACCAGGCCGCGACGATCGCGACCGCACCGACGGCGAGCAGCCACCAGATGCCCGTCAGCACGACGATGGCAACGCCGGCAGCGGCACCGAGGCCGAAGAAGACGAGCGCAACCGTGAGCACTGTGCGGGGACGAGCGGCACCCGAGCCGGTCAGGCGGCTGGGGCCGACGCGGTGGGCATCGGTGCCGCGCACGCCGTCGGAATAGTCGTTCGCGTAGTTGACGCCGATCTGCAAGAACATCGCGACGCCGAGGCAGAGCAGGGCGAGGGCGAGGTTGTACCCCTGCGTGACGTAGGCAATCGCCGTACCGAGTGCGACGGGCGAAATCGCGAGGCTCAGCGTGCGCAGGCGGGCTCCGGCGATCCAGTCACGCGCGGTCGCGCGACGCACCTTCGCCGGGTTACCGGATGCTGCGCCCGCCTTGGCAGGGTTCGAACGCTTGGTCTGTTTGTTGGCGGGCTTCTTCGCGCGCGCCTTCTTCGTCGTGGCCACGACCGCGAGTTTAGTGACCCGCGGCCACTCGGCGCGTGACGGCCAGCCGATCCGGTTTGCCGCTCGGCAGCAAGGGCACCGCATCCACGGTCAGAACGCGGTCGGGGCGCGCCTCGGAGGGCAGCGTCGCGCCGACGATTCGACGCAGCTCGTCGATCGCGGGGCGCCCCGTCGTGACGACGACGGGCACCTCGCCCCACTCGGGGTGGTGGCCGGCAACAACGACCGCGTCGGCAAGGCCCGGCTGCTCGCGCACGATGCGCTCGACGTCACCCAGGCGCACCTTGAGACCACCGGTCACGATCGTGTCATCGAGTCGTCCGGTGACGCGCAGTACGCCGTCGACCAGCTCCCCCGCGTCATCGGTGCGGTACCAGCGAACGCCGTCGTGGTCGACGAACGTTGCGGCGGTTCGCTCGGGGTCATCGAGGTAGTACTCGGCGAGGGTGGGGCCGCCCAGTTCAACGCGGCCGTCGGCGGAAAGTCGCACCTCGGTCTGGCCTACGGGCGCTCCGTCGTAGACAACACCCCCACAGGTCTCGCTCGAGCCGTAGGTGCGCGTGAGGCGCCAGCCGAGCGCGATGGCCCGCTCGATAAGCGGCCGAGGCGTTGCCTGTCCGCCAACGAGAATGCGCGAGAACCCGGCGAGGGCCCGGCGCAAGGCGTCATCGGCTTCGGCTTCGTCGACCAGCCGACTGAGCTGCGCGGGGACGAGCGCGGTGTACCGGGTCGGGTCGTCCATGGACGCGACGGCCTCAAGCACGCGGTCGGCGCTAAGCCGGCCCGGCGGCACCGGCACGGGAGTCGTGCCCGCAGCCAGCGAGCGCGCCAGCACGTTGCTGCCCGCGATGTACTGCACCGGTAAGGCCAGCAACCACTGGCCCGGCCCGCCGAGCGCGCTCTCGCTCGCCGCCGCGCTCGCGAGCACGGCGTTGGCGCTGAGCGCCACGCGCTTAGGCCGACCGGTCGTGCCGCTCGTCTCGACCACGAGGGCGATCCGCTGGTCGACCGTGAGAGGTGCCGTGTGCACAGGGTTGACGCCGCCACCGCGAAACAGCACGGCGGGCCCATCGCCGTCGAGGGCATCGCGCAGGGCAGCGAGGCACGCGAGCGGGTCAGCAGTGTCGACAACGGCGAGCGGGCGGGTCACGCGCTTACGCTACCTCGCGTGGCTGGGGTGGTGTCGAGTCAGGATGCGGCGGCGGCGACCGTGCGGATCATCAACTGGTACGGCAGGCTGCGCAGCGCGAGCTGGTTGACCGTGCCGACGACGATGATGCCCGTGCGGGCATCCCGATAGAAGACGACGCCGGACGCACCCGAGTGCCCCCGGAATTCGTACGAGCGGAAGCCGGTGAACACAGCCGGAAGGCGGAAGCGCATCACGCCGGTGCCGTATTCGAGCGGCGAGAAGATGCGGTGCCAGTCGCTCTGCATCTCGTCGAGCAGGGCCGCACTGAACAGTCGCCCGTCGAAGAACGCCTGCACGAAAGTCACGCCGTCGCGCAGCGTCGAGACGACGGCGCCCTGACCCCCGCACGAGGCGAGCAACAAGGGCAGCCGGAGGTCGTCGTCGCCGTGGCGGATGATCGCCATCTCGTCGAAGCGATCGAGCGTCTCGGTCGTGAAGACGTAGGTGTGGTCGAGACTGAGCGGGCCCGTAATGCGCGCGCGCACCGACTCGGCGAACGAGCGGCCGTCGAGGCGCTCGACCACGCCGTCGAGCAGTTGAAAGCCCGTGTCGCTGTAGAGGCCGCGGCCGCGGCGCGCGGGGGTCATGGCGCGCGTCCACTCGATGACCTCCGCCTCGCCCCACGCGAAGTCGTTCTGCATCGCGCGCTCGAGCGTCGTCGGGCCGTCGGGCCGCTTGCCTTCGAAATAGTCGGCGAGCCCGGCGGTGTGGCCCATGACCTCGCGCACCGTGATCTCGGCGCTGACGTCGCGGCCGTTCTCGACGGCGAGGCCGCTGAGGTCACGGTCGGGCAGGTAGCTCGCAATCGGAGCATCCCAGTCAAGGCGGCCCTCGTCGCGCAGTTGCGCGAGGCACGCGACCGTGAACAGCTTGCTGACGCTCGCGATGAAGAAGGGCCGGTCGAGATCGCCGTGTACGACGTCGAGGCTTCCGTCGGGCGTGACGACGCGCCAGAGCACCTCGCCCGTGCGACGGTCGGCGACGCTCTTTTCGATCTGGCGACGGATGCGCTGCTCACGTGTAGTCATGGTTCTCGTTCTCCTGGGGGGGTGGTCGCGGGGTTCTCCCGCTCGTGTTTACGGCGTGAACATCTGTGGGTATGTCTACCGCATCGATGTGTACACTGTCAACATGTCGGAGTCGGGGGCGGGTGCGGGGTCGCCCGTTGGCGCTGCGGGTCGCACCGCTTACCACCACGGCGCCCTCCGCGAAGCGTTGATCGACGCGGGCGAGCAGCTCGCGCGTGCCGACGGGCTCGACGGCGTGACCGTGCGCCGCATCGCCGCGGCGTGCGGCGTGAGTGCCGCGGCGGTCTACCGACACTTTCCGAGCGGCGACCACCTCATCGCGGCCGTCGCGCAACGGGCCCGCGAGATCATGGCCCGCGACATATTCGACCGGCTCGCCTCTGCTGCGGGCAAACCCCCGATCGATCGGCTGCGCGAAGTCGGCGAGTCGTACATCGCCTTCGCCCTCGCCGAGCCGCAGCTGTTCTCGCTCGTGTCGATGCCCATGACGACTCCGCCCGATCGCATCGACGATCCCAACGCTGCCGACCTCGTGCGCGACATTGTGCTTGAGTTTGAGCCGCCCGGCGAGGTCGACGAGGTGCGCGTGGCGGGCCGCATGATGCTCGCGCAAGCGAGTGCCCACGGCCTCGCCGTCATCCTGCGCGACTTCGTGCCCGACCCGGCGACGCGCGAGATGCTCATTGCCGGGGTGCTCGACCGCGTGGGCGTGGGGCTCGAGGCCTAGTACTGCCAGGGGAACGGCGACCAGTCGGGCGCACGCTTCTGCAGGAAGCTGTCGCGGCCCTCAACGGCCTCGTCGGTTCCGTAGGCGAGCCGCGTGGCCTCGCCTGCGAAGAGCTGCTGGCCGACCATCCCGTCGTCGGTGAGGTTGAACGCGAACTTGAGCATCCGCTGAGCGGTGGGGCTCTTGCTGTTGATCTCTCGTGCCCATTGCAGCGCAACGGTCTCGAGCTGGTCGTGGTCGGCGACCTCGTTGACGGCGCCCATGCGCTGCATGGTCTCGGCGTCGTAGGTGCGGCCGAGGAAGAAAATCTCGCGGGCG
>JAYUKK010000127.1:0-13580 GCA_043764515.1 Microbacterium sp. | reverse complement strand
CGCTCTTCGGATGCAGTGACTCGCGACTCGCGGCCGAGATCATCTTCGACAAAGGCCTCGGTGACCTTTTCGTGGTGCGCAACGCGGGGCAGGTGATCAGCGACAGCGTCATCGGCTCGCTCGAGTACGCCGTGGCCGTCCTCAAAGTGCCGCTCATTCTTGTGCTCGGTCATGACGAGTGCGGGGCGGTCGACGCCGCGATCACGGCGGTCGATCCAGAAACACCCCCTCTCCCCGTGCACATCCAGAGCCTCGTCGACCAGATCATGCCCGCGGTCGAGCGGGTACGACGGGCGGCCGGTGTCACCGACGCCGGCAGCATCGATGCCCTCGAGGTCGGGCGTGAGCACTTGCGCGACACCGTCGGGGCGTTGCTGACCGCAAGCGAACTCATCAGTGATGAGGTCGCGGCCGGTACGCTGGCCGTTGTCGGCGCGAACTACCGTCTTCGTGAAGGAAGAGTCGTGCCCGATGTTGTCGTCGGCCAGCTCTCGAGTGCCTCCGAAGAATCCTGAGCCAGCCGCCCGCCACCGCGACCTCCCCGTCACCCTGGGACCACACAACCCCGTGAGATTCGAAGGACCACACTGCCGTGAGCACTGACGCCGACTACCGCATCGAGCACGACACTATGGGCGAGGTGCGCGTGCCGCGCAGCGCCCTCTACCGGGCGCAGACGCAGCGTGCCGTTGAGAACTTTCCCATTTCGGGTTCGGGCCTTGAGAGCGGACAAATCATCGCTCTCGCTCAGATCAAGCGCGCGGCCGCGATTGTTAACGCCGAATTGGGCATTGTGGATGCTGCGCTCGCGCACGCCATCGTCGGCGCCGCCGACCAGATCATCGGCGGGGCGCACCACGACCAGTTCCCCGTCGACACCTACCAGACCGGTTCGGGCACCTCGTCGAACATGAACATGAACGAGGTGCTCGCGACGCTCGCCTCGACCGACGAGCTGCCGGTTCACCCCAACGACCACGTCAACGCCTCACAGTCGTCAAACGACGTGTTCCCCACCTCGGTTCACCTCGCCGTCACCGCGGCACTGTTGCGCGATCTCATTCCCGCGCTTGACCACCTGGCGAGTGCGCTGGAGGTCAAGGCTGAGCTCTGGAAGACCGCCGTCAAGGCGGGCCGCACCCACCTCATGGACGCCACGCCCGTCACGCTCGGCCAGGAGTTCGCGGGCTATGCCCGACAGCTGCGTCTGGGTATCGCGCGCGTACAGTCGACGATCGAGCGTGTCGCCGAAGTGCCGCTCGGCGGCACCGCTACAGGCACCGGCATCAACACCCCGCTCGGTTTCTCGCAAAAGGTCATTGCCGAGCTCGCGAGCACAACCGGGCTCCCGATCACCGAGGCGCTCGACCACTTCGAGGCGCAAGGTGCGCGTGACGGCCTGGTCGAGGCCTCGGGCGCGCTGCGCGTGCTGGCCGTCTCGCTCACCAAGATCTGCAACGACATCCGCTGGATGGGCTCGGGGCCGAACACGGGGCTCGCCGAGCTGCACATTCCTGACCTGCAGCCCGGCTCGTCGATCATGCCCGGCAAGGTCAATCCCGTCGTGCCGGAAGCCGTGCTGATGGTCTGCGCGCGCGTCATCGGCAACGATGCGACGATCGCGTGGGCCGGCGCCTCGGGCTCGTTTGAGCTCAACGTGGCCATCCCCGTCATGGGCACCTCGCTACTCGAATCGATCCGCTTGCTGGCGAACTCGACGCGCGTGCTCGCCGACAAGACCGTCGACGGGCTCGAGGCAAACGTCGAACGAGCCCGCGCGCTCGCCGAAAGCTCTCCCGCGATCGTGACCCCCCTCAATCGCGTCATCGGCTACGAGGCAGCGGCGAAAATCGCCAAACACTCCGTCGCCACGGGCATGACGATTCGTGAAGCCGTGATCGACATGGGCTTTGTCGAGCGCGGCGACGTCACGATCGAGCAGCTCGATGCCGCCCTCGATGTGCTGAAGATGACCGCTCCCGGTCTTTAGGCCTAACCCGGGAGGCGCCACGGCGTCCCCCTGGCCGCGCCGATGAGTGCGCTCAGGTCGAAGCGGCGGATCGCGACTGTGCGACGGTGAGAAACAGCGTGTGGAGTTCGGCGAGCGAGAAAGGCTTCGCCAAGAAGTCGTCCATTCCTGCATCGCGACAGCGTTGTTCATCAGATGCGAACGCATTGGCGGTGAGGGCGACAATATATGGCTGGCGAGCGAGGTCGAGAGCCCGGATGCGCTGGGTCGCTTCGATGCCGTCGAGAACCGGCATCTGCAGGTCCATGAGCACAACGTCGACATCGCCCGCGGCCGTGACCATCTCGACGGCTTCCTGACCGTTGACCGCGATCGAAGCCGTGCATCCGAACTTCTCGAGCATCGCAGTGGCGACCAGGCGATTCACCGGGTTGTCCTCGGCAAGCAGGATGCGCAAGTGAGTGATGCCCTCAATGGGCGTCACCTCGGGAGCCGTTGACGCCGATTCGTGGCGCCCGA
This sequence comes from Microbacterium sp., assembly GCA_043764515.1. Lineage (GTDB taxonomy): Bacteria > Actinomycetota > Actinomycetes > Actinomycetales > Microbacteriaceae > Microcella. The sequence continues at coordinate 11,092 of JAYUKK010000127.1, read as the reverse complement.
GCGATGCGGCATCGGCATCGGCATCGGCATCTGAATCCATGATGATTCGCGCAGTGAACACACTGCCCTCTCCAACGACGGATTCGAGGGTCACGTCACCGCCCATCAGCCCGGCGAGTCGCGACACAATCGCGAGGCCCAGACCCGTGCCCCCGTGCGTTCGCGTCGTGGACGGGTCACCCTGGGTGAACTCCTCAAACAGCATAGACCGTTGCTCTTCGGGAATGCCGGGACCGGTATCGGAAACCTGCACGACCACTTCGGTGTGCGCTCCCGATGCCCGGGCGGTGACGGCCAGGCCCACGTGGCCCTGTTCGGTGAAGGAGATCGCGTTGGACACAAGATTCGAGAGAATCTGACGAAATCGCACCTTGTCACCCCGGTAGGTGGCCGACGGAACGTCGACATCGACACGCAGCTCGAGGCCGCGCGATTCTGCTAACGGCCGGTAGAGAGCACCGACCGCATGACTCTCGCCCGCGAGATCGAAGGGCACCGCCTTGAGCTCGAGACGCGCAGCGTCGAGCTTCGAGAAATCGAGGATTTCGTTGAGCAAAGACAGAAGTGTCTCGCCACTCCCCCGGATCACCCCAACCTGTGCGCGCTGCGCTGGATCCAGCAGCGATCTCTCGAGCAGTTCTGCCGTACCGATGACACCGAACAATGGAGTGCGAATCTCGTGGCTCATTGTCGCGAGAAACTGGCTCTTGGCCTCCGTGGCCGCATTCGCCCCCTCGAGGGCAACTTCGAGCTCGTGCGTGCGGTGCTCGACCTGGCGCTCGAGATCATCGGCTTGGGCTCTCAGTGCGACATTCGCCTGATAGAGCTCCAAGCTTTTCGACTCGAGCATTTCCTCCGCTTCGCGACGCGCCAGGCGCTCACGATGCAGTCTCTTCTCGAGTCGCGCTATTTGGTCGTCATTCATGACTACCGTCGACGGTGGCGGTACGAATGTCGAACGTCACGCTCTGATCGTCAGCAATCTCCATCTCAACCGTCAAGGGTTGACCGAAATGTCGTCCGCACCCCTTGATCAGACCGATGGCAAGATCGTGCATTCCGCGTGGCGAACGATAAACGAGAGTCATGTGCGACTCGCTGTGCTGGGTTGCGAGGAGTCGTGGCAATTCGGCATCGGGGTACAGCTTCAACACCTGGACGTGGATCACTCCTTCGATGCTCCCAAGAAAATCGAAGGCAGTGCCCGAGTCGGGCACGAGGCTGGGATACAGCGTGTGAAAGCGCGCAAACAAGTGGGCACCAAAGGTTTCCAGAAGGTCCGGAACCGGCACACCCGATCGGTGTGAAAGCTCAACCACCATGGCGACGATCTCTTCGTGACCGTACGTTCCGACAGCGGTGTAGGCGCCTTGTGACGGAGGATTCGTCGCATCGATCAGGTCGTCGACCATGTCTGCCGAGAACGCGTTCTCGACCATGCCAAGAAACTCAGTGAAGATGACGCCCTTCATGGGTTACTCCCTCGGTTTCCGCTCCCGTGACCATGCGTGCTCGCCGGTGAGAACTGCCCTCACAATAGCGCTACCGTGCCGTCGATGGCGCGAAAAAAGGGCTGTGGTGACAGCGGGTGGCCGCGAGGCTCCGCCCTGACCTCAACTGAAATAGTGAGGCCGGCTGACGTAGCTGTCTGACACAAACATGACTCCAGCGGTCATGTCGAGCAAAGAGCGGAGCCCGTCAATGAGTTCATCGGCGCGATCGTCCGGCACGACCGTAATCACGAGCGTCAGCGCGTCGCGATCGTTGAACAGTTGTCGCCCTTCGTGCGCCCCGTGATGCCCAAGCCCTGTCACGGCCGGCAGGCTCGTGTACCCGGTTGCACCGGCCGCGACGATCTGACGGCGGACCGCGTCGGCATCGACGGTACGCGCCACCACTTCGATCTTGGTCATCTTGGTAAGTGATTCGCGGCTCATGCCGCCTCCCTCTCTTGACGCTGCTCGGTGTTCTCGGTGTTCTCGGTGTTCTCGGTGTTTTCGGCATGCCACGGCAGCCAACCTTTAGCCGTGCATCGCTCCCACTCGCCGGGCGACTCGCCGGGTCGGACGAGGATCACCCATTCGCCGTGCACGAGATCCTTCACGACATCGGCCCGATCGACAATGCTCGTGATGCGCTCGCGCGGAGCATCCACGACGACGAGAAGTCGCACGGGCTCGTGATGCAAGCCCTCGCGGGTTGCCACCGACTGCCACGGCAGGCCCAACCGCAGGTCGCCCGACGGGCCGACAACGACACCGGCGCCGCCGACGAGGTTGTGCACGGTCTTCGACCCCGCCCCGAACACGTCAGGGTCGACCGACGAGAAGTAGTACTGCGCGTTGATCCAGTGCGCCACGACGAGCGGGGCGGTGAGGATGGTCTCGAGCGCAACCCCGTCGGGATCGTGCTGCGGGTCGTATGAGTGGAGGAAGGTGCGGCGCTGCAGATCGGCACCGGCGCTCATCGATCGTGGGCCGATAATGAGCGCTGCATTGCGGGCCAAGCCCCACTCGGGATACACCTGGGCCCAGTCGCGTGCCCGGCGCGCAACCGCGACGCTCGCCTGCCGCGTACGTTCGGCACCCGGCAACTCCCGGGCACGCTCGGTCGCCAGCCCGCGGCCGGCCTGAGCCGCATCGTGACGAAGCTGAGCAAGCTCATGCTGACGCTCTGCTGGCACCGTCGAGAGGTCGGAAAGCACCACCTCATCGGTCGCCGTGTCATGCTCGGCGGCCACAAACAGAGTGCCGTCGGGAATCGTGATGCCCCGGTCGGACAACGAAGCCCGTACCGTCGGGCGGTTCAGAATCGTCGCCGCGATGCGCGCGTTGGGGGCTCCCCGGTGACCACCGCAGGCCCCGCAGTCCAGCGCGCTGCGAAACGCGTTGTTCGTCGTAGAGGTTCCGTGGCCGACGAAGACCACGAGCGGAGCGAAGTTCTCCACCATCCCCATGGTGCGCAGAATGACCTCGGCCGTGTCGATCTGCGTCTCGAGGCTCAGGCCAGTGTCGACGTCGAAGATCGTCGCAGCTCCGTGAGCAGGATCATCGGGCCGACCACGCGCACCGCGTCGACCTGCCAACACGCTTCGCGCCACGGACACCGGACCCATGACCCATCCGGTGACTTCTGCCCAGCCAAGCGGAGCGCCGGCTAGGGCGTCGGGAGCCTTGGCGCTCGAGCGCCAGGCTTTCGTCGCGGACTGCCGCGAGACAAACGTCTTCGCATCGCGCCATGTCGCGGGCGCCGGCCGCTCAGCGATGCGGTACCGGGGGGTGAGCAAGACCGGGCACGCCGCAGACGGCTCTGCTGCCGCGAGTGGCTCGATCAGGCCAGCGATGCCGAAGAAGCCCGCAAATCCGCTCGTCGCATAATTGCCCTGCCCTTCGAGGTGGCGGCGGATCCCTTCACTTCGTGGGTCGATGCAGAACACCAGGTGTGCCCGCGCCGTGGTCGCAGTTGCCGTGGTGCCGCTCGGCTGGGGCGCGAGAGCCGTGAGAACACGACGGTGAGGGGCGGCCTCGAAGGCCTCTTGCCAGATGAGAGCGCGCGCCACCGCGGTTCCGCTCGCGTCGTCCGCTCCAGCACCAGGCTGACGCGGTTCAGCGAGCGCTACGCCAAGGCCCCACCGCAATGAGAGTCGAACGGCAAGGTAGTCGACGACATCGACGTCGGCCGAGGTCATCGACCGCCACCGAATGTACGCCACCCAACCGGGCAACTGCGCAAGCTCCCCGCGCAAGGTCGCGAGCATGGCTTCATCGTCGACGCCGAGATTCTCAAGAGCCACCGTGAGCGCGGAATCTGCAGTCGGTGGCAGTGCCTTGATGCGTTGGCGCGCCGCGCGGGGCAGACCGAGGTCGTGCAGGGCCAGGGCGCGCCATGCTCCATAGAAACCAAGGCGAGCGACAGGAACCGGCCACGGCGTCGCTTCAGGGGCAAGGGCTGCACGGCACCAGCGGGCCACCAGCTCATCGACATGTGTCAGCGCAATGGTCGGGATCGGAATCGTCTCGACCGATGCCGTGAGAAATCGAGCGACGACGTCGTCATCGCTCTCATCATCGGAGCCTCCGGACGGAGGCGCGTCAGCGGACTCGGAGTGACGCCGAATCGCGGCTGCAAGATCGCTCACCGTGATGCGACCAGAGCCCAGGTGCGCGCGAAACACGGCCTCATCGAGAACTCCCCGGGCGCCGAGAGCAGGGGCGGCATGGGTGATCGCCGATGCGAATCCGTCAGAGAGAGACGGCAAGACGGGATTGACGGCGATCGCGGCGTCGAGCCCGTAGTAGGGAGAAACGATCGACGCGGCAACTTCGGCGTAGGCGCGGACCCGAAGCGGGCGCGCGGTGAGGGCAGTGGGCTCGGTCATGACTGAACTCCGGTCAGCTCGGAAACGGGCGAGGGCATCGTGTCGTCAGCGGTAGTGGAAGGGGTGGTGGTGCGGTCGGCGACGGAATTCCGCGCGGCCCGTGGCGTGGCGACGTGCAGTGACGAGGTGCGAGGCGCACCGACACGGTGTCCGAGCGACAGCAGCAGCAATCCGACCGCGCTCGTCGGCGCGACCGCGCGAACAATGGCGATCGTGACGAGCGCGAGCACGGTCACCCCGGCGGCGCCGAGTGCGACCGACGAACCGAGACCCGTCGTCGGAGACAAGCCCATGTTCAGGGTGAGCAACGAGGTGAGGGATACATAGGCGAGAGCTGCTGCGCTGACAGCCATGACGGACGCTACGGCCTGCATGACAGTCGGCATGAGTAGTGCGAGGCGCGCGCCTACGGTCGCGAACGCGGCGGCGAGCACGACAAGCAAGAGAAGTTCGGCGAACCCCCGCCCGCCCGGGTACATCACGACGGCCGAGCTAATCAGCGCCGCCAGCGGAACAGTGATGCCCATGGCGACGCGCAGGAAGCGAGTGGCCGGCGACAGCAGTGTCGCGCGCGGCGCACGCCGGTCAAATGCTCGGCGATCGATTCCGTCGCTCGAGGCCAAGAACAGCGAACTCTTGTAGAAGCCATGCGCCACGAGGTGCAGCAGGGCAGCGGCCGTGAGACCGAGCGCGACGCACAGCAGCATGAAGCCCATTTGGGCGACGGTCGACATGACGAGTCGACCCTTGACGTCGGTTCGGACGAGTGCGGCGAGGGTACCCACGATGACGCCAACCCCAGCCACGACAGCGAGCAGGGCGACGGCAACCTCGCTTGAGCCGAGGAGCGAGGCCTGGGTGAGGAGCACAATTCCTCCACCGTTCACGATGCCTCCGTGCAGGGCTGCGCTGACGGGGGTGGGGGCGTACAACGAGTCGACGAGCCAGCTGTGCGCCGGCGGCAAAGCGCAGCGGATCACCGCTGCGATGACCAGCATGATTGCGGGAGCCTCGGTCGTGCCTGTGGTGAGGTCGAGCACGACGGCGCTCCATAGTGCGATGTCAGCCGCCAGCAGCCAGGGAGCAGAGCGGATGATCGCACGCCGACCTCCTCCGGCGGCAAGTGCCGCGAGCGTCGCCAGGGTTGACACGCTCCAGGCGATCGCAAGAACCCAGAGCGAGCCCGCGAGGCTCACCCCGGCCGTCGCAATCAGCATCGCGACGAGTGCCGCCATGACGAGTCGGCCGTTCGAGTCGCCACGCATCGAGCGGTGCGCGAACGGCAGAACGGCAGCAGCAATACCGACGATGAGGACCAGGAGCAACACCGAGACGGCGTCGAGTCGCCAAAGTTCGAGGGGCGTAGTGGTCGCCACGAGTGCAGAGTGCGTCAGAGTCACGGTCGTCCTTTCTTGTGCGACTCACAATACACGCAATCTGTATCGTGTAAACCAAATCGCCTCACGTCTTTCCCCCGTACGGCGATTCCTGCGGCGTACAGTGGAGCCGTGGCCGAGTGGACCTTCTTGACGAATCACACGCACGTGCTCGTGTGTCTCTCAGACAACCCCGAGCTGCGCATCCGCGATATCGCCGAGCGCGTCGGAATCACCGAGCGCGCTACGCAACGGATCATCGCCGAACTGACCGTGGGCGGATACCTCGAAAAGACGCGGGACGGCCGCAGAAACCGCTATCGCGTGGTAACTGACGAACGACTACGGCACCCACTCGAGAAAGCGCACTCGGTCGGCGAACTCTTGAGCGCCGTCGCCAGCCCTGCACTCAACACGTAGGTCGAGGAGACGGGTGGCGACGGCGCCGCTGTTGCCTCTACGCCAGTTCGTTGCCCTCGAGCAACTCGGTGACGAGCGCCGCGATCGCGCTGCGCTCAGAGCGAGTGAGCGTGATATGGCCGAACAAGCCGTGGCCCTTGAGCGTCTCAATGACGCTGGCGACGCCGTCATGGCGGCCAACCCGCAGGTTGTCACGCTGGGCAACGTCGTGCGTCAGTACAACCTTTGAATTCTGACCGATTCGACTCAGCACCGTCAGCAACACGTTTCGCTCGAGCGACTGCGCCTCGTCAACGATCACGAAAGCGTCGTGCAATGAACGGCCCCGAATGTGCGTGAGCGGCAACACCTCCAGCAGCCCGCGGTCGATCACCTCGTCGAGCACGTTCTGCGACACCACCGAGCCGAGCGTGTCGAACGTCGCCTGAGCCCACGGGTTCATCTTCTCGCTCGCGTCACCGGGCAGATAGCCGAGCTCTTGGCCTCCGACCGCGTACAGCGGGCGGAAGACCATGATCTTGCGCTGCTGCTGCCGCTCGAGCACGGCTTCGAGACCCGCGCACAGCGCTAGTGCCGACTTTCCCGTGCCCGCTCGGCCGCCGAGCGAGACGATGCCCACCTGGGGGTCCATGAGCAGGTCGATGGCGAGACGCTGCTCGGCTGAGCGGCCGTGCAAGCCGAAGATGTCGCGATCCCCCCGCACGAGCGCGATCTCGTCGTCGCCGACGACGCGGCCGAGTGCTGAGCCACGATCGCTGTGGATGACGAGCGAGGTGTTCACCGGCAAATCACGGACCACGGGCGAGCGCAACACCTCGCGATCGTAGAGAGTGGCCATCTCGTCGCTCGAGAGGCGAACATCCGCCATCCCCGTCCAGCCGCTGTCGACCGCGAGCTCGGCGCGGTACTCCTCGGCAGCGAGGCCCAGTGAGGCGGCCTTAACCCGCAGAGGCAGGTCTTTCGATACGACCGTGACATCGAGGCCGTCAGCCGCGAGATTCATGGCAACGGCGAGGATGCGTGAGTCGTTGTCACCCAACTGCAACCCGCTCGGCAATACCGACTGGTTCGAGTGGTTGAGCTCGACCCGAAGCGAGCCGCCCGCATCTCCGACCGAGATCGGAAAATCGAGACGCTCATGCTGCACGCGCAGTTCATCCAGATTGCGCAAGGCCTTGCGCGCGAAGAAGCCGATTTCAGGATCGTTGCGCTTGGCTTCGAGCTCAGCAATAACGACGACCGGCAGAACCACCGCGTGCTCAGCGAAGCGGAACAGAGCGGACGGATCGCTCAGCAGAACCGACGTATCGAGAACATACGTGCGCTGCGCCACCTCGCTCTCGTCGCGCGTGATCGACGGGTTCTGACGGGAGGTCTTCGCAGCGGCCACCGGTACTCCATCCCCGGGGACGCGGGCGGCCCCGGACCTGTTGAATGCGGTTCGGCCGGGAGTCTCAGGACGATCGTTCCGGCCGCCCCGATCAGGCGCGCTGCCTGATGAGCGTCACGTTATGCCCGGTGCGGCTCGAGACCGGGAGCGACACGCGCGCGTTCATCGAGCTGTCACACTCGCACGGGCTCCGGGCGCGCTAGACGCTGGCGAGGCGCGAGAACTCCGCAAGCGCTGCGCGCAGCCTCTCGAAGGTCTCATCGTCGGTCGACACGTGGGCGCTCAGTCGAATGCGCCCCGCCCGCACCGTTGCCGACACTCCGTTGTTGTGCAGAGCAGCGGCGAGCGCCCCGACGAACTCGGGGTGTGGTTCGAGCACGACGATGCCCGCGCGCTCCGCATCGTCTCGCGGCGAAACGATCTCGACGCCCGCCTCGTCAGCAATCTCGATGAGCCGCGCCGTGCGCTCGATGATGAGCGAACGGATGCTCGTCACCCCCGCGGCCATGACAGCGTCCACAGCCCCGGTGAGGCGCGCTTGCGCGAACGTGTCGGCGTAGCCCACACGAAATGCCGAGGCGTCGGATGCCGGCTCGACCACCTCGTGCCGAAGCTCGAGGCTGCCGTGCGCATTCCACCCGGACCACACGGGTGTGAGCTGTTCGCGAGCCCGGTCACTCAGCGCGAGGAAGCCGGTGCCCTGGCCGGCGCGCAGCCACTTTTGGCCGCCCGACGCGATGACGTCGACGAGCTCCCAGGGGGCATCCACAATTCCCGCCCCTTGGATGGCGTCGACGATGAGCAAGCGGTCGCCGATGACCTGTCGGATTCCTTCGAGATCGACCAGGTACCCAGTCGCGTAATCCACGAGGCTGACGGCGACAGCGACAACCGAGGAACTCAGCTGATCGCGCACGACCCCCGGAGTGACCCGCTCATGCTCGGGCGTGATCGTGTGCGGCACGAGCACGCCGAGCGCCTCGGCGGCGCGTGCGATGGCGTAGCCGACGGACGGAAACTCTCCCGACGAGGCCGCGATTCCCCCCGTGAGCCCGAACATGACGTGCATGAGCGCCTGGCTCGTGCTCGGCTGAAAGGCGATCTGGTCGGGCTGCATCCGCACGAGAGCGGCGACGGAGGTGCGGACCCGCACGTCATGGTCATCGAGAGTGGCAAACGAGCCGTATCGCGCATGCGAGAGCACGTCGGCCATCGCGCGCTCTTCAACGAGCGCGTGCTGACCGATGGGTGAGAGCCGGGCGTGGTCGAGGTAACCGGGCTCTTCACCGAAGCCCGCGATGAAGTCGTCGATATCGCTCACGCCTATTGCCCGAACCGTCGTTGGCGGCGAGAGAAGTCACGCATTGCGCGCAAAAAGTCGACTTCGCGCAAATCGGGGCCGAGGGCCTCAACGAAGTAAAACTCGCTGTGAGCGCTCTGCCACAGCATGAAGTCGCTCAGCCGCTGCTCTCCCGACGTGCGGATGACGAGGTCGGGGTCGGGCTGCCCACCCGTGTACAAGTGCTCGGCGATGTTCTCGGGCGTCACGAGCTCGGCCAGTTGGTCGAGTGTGCCCCCGCTCGACGCGTGCTGGTGCACGATGGCGCGCACGGCATCCGCGATTTCGCGACGCCCGCCATAGCCCACCGCGAGATTAATGTGCAGACCGGTCGCCGCGGTTCCCCTTGCCTCGGCCGCGTCGAGCTCGGCCAGCAGAGGTTCCGGCAGGCCATCGCGGCTGCCAACGTGTTGAACGCGCCAATCGTCGATCGATGACAGTTCGCTCGCGAGATTGCCGATGATGCCGATCAACTCGCGAAGTTCGTCACTGTCACGGCCCGTCAAATTGTCGGTCGAGAGCAAGTAGAGGGTGACAACCCCGATGCCCGTATCGTCGCACCATCGCAAGAACTCGACGATCTTCTCGGCGCCGGCGCGGTGCCCGTGCGCGGTCGTGCCGCCGACCCGCAACCGCGCCCAGCGCCGGTTGCCGTCGAGAATCATGGCCACGTGGCGCGGGTGGGTGGCATCGGCGAGCTGCTGACGCAAGCGGCGCATATACAGCTGGTACAGCAGGCCGCGACCCCGGAGAGTTTTCGACGATCGCACACGGCAACGGTAGTCCACCCGTCGCTCGTTGTGGGGGGTATCCAAGAGTCGGGCCCGATTGTGTGCCCTCACGTATCATCGCGGAATGACCTCCCCCACCGCTGCCGAGCCCTCAGGGACCGACGTCGATCTCGAGCCTGCCGCCGATCTGCCCAATGTTCCCCTGTTAGACGAGGCCATCGAGTACGCGGCTCTCGACCCCAAGCCAACGTGGCGTGGTTCTATCCACGCGGCGACGTTCCCGCTCGCTATCGTGCTCGGGGTCGTGCTCATCGTTCTCGCCGAGGGGCCCGCGGCCAAGTGGTCGAGTGCCGTCTTCGTGCTCTCGTCTTTGTTGCTCTTCGGTATCTCCGCGACGTACCATCGCTTCACGTGGAGCGACCGCACGCGCATTCTGCTCAAGCGGTTCGATCACGCGAACATCTTCTTGCTCATCGCCGGCACCTACACCCCGCTCTCGATCATGGCTCTGCCGCCCGAGAAGGGCTACCTGCTGCTCGTGCTGGTCTGGAGCGGCGCGCTCCTCGGCATCGGCTTCCGTGTTTTCTGGATCAATGCCCCGCGGTGGGCCTACGTGCCGCTCTACGTGATGCTCGGATGGGCGGCCGTGCTCTACATCGTCGACCTGTTCAATGCCAACGCCGCGATGATGGTTCTCGTCATCGTCGGCGGGCTTGCCTACACGGCGGGCGCGGTCGTCTATGGCCTCAAGAAGCCCAACCCCGTGCCCGGCGTCTTTGGCTTCCACGAGATCTTCCATACGCTCACGGTCGTGGCATTCTTGTGCCACTGGACAGGCGTCTTGCTCGTCGCGCTCGACCCTCCGTTCGGGGGCTAGGCCACTAACGCTCGGCGGGCCGCTCGGGCTCGGGCTCCGCCGGGCCGCCCTCGGCGATCATCGCCTGCTCTGCTTCGAGGCGCTCGCGCACTTCGCCGCGGTAGCGGACGCGACGGATGCGCCGGCTCATGTCGACGAGCAAGAAAATTGTGGCGATCGCCACGAGCGCGATGGCCACAAAACCGGCCACACCGGGGGTCACCGTGTTGGGGTCGAAGTCTGGCGGAGTCGAGGGCTCGATCGGGTTCGGGCCGATGCCCATCGAGAGCAGGCTCGCTGCGAGGGTGTTGACGATCACGGGATGCTCCAGGGCTAGTGAGACGATGCTGCCGGCTGAGAGAACCCTCACCTCGGCGCTCTACGCTTGGGGCCAAGGGTAGCGACCGCACCTGAGCGGCACTCCCGCGCCGCGCTGAGAAAGGAATCCCCCGCAGAATGTCGACACCGCAGCAGCGTCTCGACGAGCGCTACGGGCGCACCCCGGGTGCTGAGCGACGAACGCGCTCCCTCATGATCATCGCGGGTGTCGTCTTTACTGTGGTGTTCACGGCCTGGGTTGTGTGGGGCGGCCTCTCGGGGAC
>JAYUKK010000126.1:0-13587 GCA_043764515.1 Microbacterium sp. | reverse complement strand
CCGCGAGCATGTTGGCCGCGCGCTTGACCTCGCGCATGAGTTCAGCGTAGGTGAGCGTGCGAGTGTCGCCGGGCTCACCCTCCCAGTGGAAGGCGACGCGGTCGCCGTTGCCCGCGAGCACGTGGCGATCGAGGCAGTTGTACGCCACGTTGAGTGTGCCGTCGGCGAACCATCGTGCGAAGGGAGCGTTCGACCAGTCGAGGGTCTGCGTGAACGGCGTGTGCCAGTGCAGCTCGCGGGCGCGGTCGGCCCAGAACCCGAGACGATCGGCGCGGGCCTCGTCATACAGTTCGGGCTTCGCTACGGCCGCTGCCGCAAAGTCGGGGCTCGGCGCGAACCGGCGGTTTTCGTGCAGAAGGCTGTCAATCGAAGACGTGGACATCAGCATCCTTGGTCGATGTGAAGCGGACTGGCCTGGTCTGCCGCCGTCGAAATGGGAACAGTCGCCATCCTAGGCCTGCGCCTCGAATCTCGTCATGGCGGCGCGTTTGCGCACTCGCGCGCTGGTTATGTCCCCCATCCGGGGGCCGCGAACCTGTGTCCTCCCTATGGAGGACACGATGGGGGGCAAAAACACTTGACCTGAGGATTCCACCGCCTACACTTAAGGCGTCAGCAGCACGCCTGACTTCGGCATCGCACTCGATTCCCCCCAATCACGCGATGCCGCGGCGGCGCTCGATTCCCCCCGATGCGAGCGCCGCCCCTGACTTTTGCATCATGATCTCTGAATCGCGAAGGCCCCTCCCCACGAGGGGCCTTCGTCGTTTCTGCCCACGGATGCCGGGCTGAGGCTGCCCACCCGCCGCAGCCTCGGGCACCCTGGGCGCGTGCAGCCCTTCGTGCCCCGTGATCCCCGGCAGACCGTCGCCACGCCGACCGCAGTGTCGGGCGCACTGCACGCCGTTCTTGAGCGCCGCGTGCCCCCTGCGGCACATGCGGCTCTCGGGCCTCTCGCTGTCGTCGTCGCCGACCCGGCGGCCACCGACGTCTTCGTGACGGGCGACGGCGGGGTGTGGGCCGATACGGGTTCGGGGGCGCGGCGCGTGCCGGGGGTGCGGCTCGAGCCAGCGGCAGCCCGGGCGCTCGCCGTGGGGCTCATCGCGGCGGGAGGGCGCCACGTCGATGAGGCCACGCCGTGTGCTGATGTGCGGCTCGGCGAGGGCATGCGCGTGCACGTGGCGCTGCCGCCGGTGGCGTGGGGAGGCACGGCCATCTCGGTACGACTGCCGCGCGTCACCCGGGTCACCCTTGAGGGGGCCGGTCTCGAGGCCGCGACGCTCGGGCATCTGCAGCGAGCTCTGATTGAGCGTCGCACCGTGCTCTTCACCGGAGCAACCGGCAGCGGCAAGACGACCCTCATGGCCGCGTGGCTGAGTGACGCGCTCGCATCCGATCGCATCGTCATCATTGAAGACGTCGCCGAAGCGCCGATCGCCCACGCACATCTCGTGGCGCTCGAGTGCCGGCAACCCAATATGGAAGGCGCGGGGGGCGTCGACCTCGCCCGGCTCGTGCGCGAGGCTCTGCGCATGCGGCCCGACCGACTCGTGGTTGGCGAGTGCCGGGGCGCGGAGATTCGCGAGTTCTTGGCAGCGCTCAACACGGGGCACCGCGGGGGCGCGGGCACGTTGCACGCCAACTCGCTGCTCGATGTGCCGGCGCGGCTCGAGGCCGTGGGCATGATCGCCGGCCTCGCCCCTGAGGCCCTCGCGCGCCAGGCCATGAGCGGCATAGACCTCGTCGTGCACCTCGAGCGCTTGGCCAAGGGTGGTCGAGGCGCCACTCTCGGTCGCTTCGTGCTCGACGCGCGCGAGCGACTCGCGATCGAGCCCGTGGCGAGCTCGTCGTGACTACGGCGACGGACGACGAGGCCGCGCTCGCCGGGCACCTCCATCGTCTCGCTGTTCTCATTGCCGCGGGGCTGGCGCCTCGGGCCGCATGGGCCCATGTCGCCGCGGCCGCCGACGATGCCCTCCTCGAGATGGTCGCCGCGCGCATCCAAGGCGGTGACGACGTGGGCGAGGCCATCGATGGTGCGGCGGCGTCTCTCGCGGGTGATGCAGGCGAGTCGGCAGGCTCGAGTGAGGCGGGTGCAGCCTGGCGATCACTGGCCGCCGCGTGGCGCGTGGCGACCACGGTTGGCGCCCCTCTGGCTCCCGCCCTGCGCGGTTTTGCCGAGGGGCTGCGCGATCGTGAAGCCGCCCGCCGCGACATCCGCATCGCCCTCGCGGGCCCGCAGGCGACCGCGCGCATCGTCATGCTCCTGCCCGCTATCGCGGTGCTCCTCGGGCTGCTCATGGGCGTTGATCTGGTCGCCACGGTCGGCACGCCCGTCGGAGCGGGCGCCATAGTGGCGGGGCTCGTTCTTGTCGTGATCGCCCGGCGGTGGATGCGGCGCCTCGTGCTCGCTGCCGCGCCACCACCTCCCACCGTCGGGCTCGCGCTCGATCTACTGGCGGTGGCCGCGGGTGGGGGCGGCTCGCCCGAGGCCGCCGCGGCTCTGGTCACCGCGGAAGTGGGGCGCGCGCATCCCGGCACCGTCGACTCTTCGGAGCCTGACACGGCGGGCCTCGATGCTCTCGGCCCACTCGTGCGGTTGTCGCGCGCCGCGGGTGCTCCCCTTGGGGAGCTTGCTCGTGCCGAGGCGGCCGAGGCTCGCAACCGTGCGCGCGCGGAGGCGCGCGAGGGCGCTGAGCGGCTTGCGGTGCGCCTTATGCTGCCGCTCGGGGCGTGCATCCTGCCCGCCTTTTTGCTGCTGGGCGTTGTGCCCATGCTCATCGGGTTGCTCTCCTCCACAGCGGGAGCGTGGTGAGCACCACAACCGACTCGACGAGAGTGGCGCTTTCGCTGTTGACGCCTGCGGCACTCTCTGAGTGTTCGTGCCGACCGATCGCCCGCTCAGCGGGTGCCCCGAGAGGACGACCTTCCATGCAGTGCACAACTCTTTCTGCCGCTTCGCACTCCACGCCTCGCGCAGGGCGTGTTCGTTTCTTACGAGCGGTCAACGTCGTTGACGACCGCGGTGCCGCAACGGCGGAGTACGCCATCGCCACGATGGCGGCCGTGGGCTTCGCGAGCCTTCTCGTCGTGATCATGCAGAGCGACGAAGTGCGCGGCATCTTGACCGACCTCGTGCGCACCGCCCTCACCGTCGGCGGATGAGCCGGGGCCCGGTGAGCACGCGTGACCGCGGTTCGGTGACCGCCGAAATTGCCGTCGGGTTGCCGGCCGTGGTCGTTGTGCTCGCGGCCTGCCTGGGCGCCCTCGGTCTCGGCACCGCCCAGGTGCGCGCTCAGGATGCCGCGGCCGACGCCGCCCGCCTGCTGGGCCGGGGCGAAACTCTCGCCGCGGCCCAGGGTCACGTCGACCGCGCGGTGCCCGGCGCGCGCCTCGCCGTGGACTACCCCGACGACCTCGTGTGCACCACGGTGTCGGTCGAGCGGCCCGTGTTGCTCGTGCCGGTGCGGGTTGCCGGCTCCTCGTGCGCACTCGCGGGCGGCCGATAATGGTGCGTCGTGCCCCACTCGCGGGGGCGAGCGGTGACCGGGGTGCGGGCTCCGTTCTCATCGTCGCGCTGATCGCCGCGGTGGCCATCGCGGGTCTCACGCTCACGGCGGCAGCGCACGGTGTCGCTCGAAGCCAAGAGCTCGACGCGGCCGCCGACGCTGCCGCGCTCGCCGCCGGCGACGTGCTGCTGGGCTGGGTTGCGGGCGACCCGTGCACCGTCGCGCAACGGGTCGCTGCGGCGCATGCCGCGCGGCTGACCGAGTGCGGCGGCGAGGGGCTCACGGTGCTCGTGCGGGTCGAGGCCCGCATCCTCGGCATGGCCATCGAGCGCTCGGCGCGCGCTGGCCCGCCAGATGCACGGTGGTAGCGCTCCGGTGTTTCCTGTGTATGGTGTGGCTGATTGCGACACGCGGCGAGCGCCGTGCGACGCAGCATCGGCCGGGGTGCGGAGGCCATCCCCCCGCCGTTAAGACGTTCGTAGGTGAGGAGCACCGTGTCACAGGGCAAAAAGCTAGTCATCGTCGAGTCGCCCGCGAAGGCGAAGACGATCGGCAAGTACCTCGGCGACGACTATGAGGTACAGGCCTCGGTCGGGCACATTCGCGATCTCGTCGAACCCAAGAACCTCCCGGCTGAGCTCAAAAAGGGTCCGCTGGGCAAATTCTCGATCGACGTCGACAACGGCTTTGAGCCCTACTACGTCGTCTCTGACTCGAAGAAGAAGACGGTCGCCGACCTCAAGCGAGCACTGAAAGACGCCGACGAGCTCTGGCTTGCCACCGATGAAGACCGCGAAGGCGAAGCTATCGCGTGGCACCTGCTCGAGGTGCTCAAGCCCAAGGTTCCCGTCAAGCGCATGGTCTTTCACGAGATCACGGCCGAGGCCATCCAGCGCGCCGTCGACAACACGCGCGAGCTGGACACGGCCCTCGTTGACGCGCAGGAGACCCGCCGAATCCTCGACCGTCTGTATGGCTACGAGGTCAGCCCCGTGCTGTGGCGCAAGGTTGGGCCCGGCCTGAGCGCGGGCCGCGTGCAGTCGGCCGCGACGCGCCTCGTCGTTGACCGTGAGCGCGAGCGCCTTGCCTTCGTCAGCGCCAGCTACTGGGATCTCGACACCACCCTCATTCCTGCGGGTGGCAATAGTCCGTTTACCGCGCGGCTCGCGCGCCTCGACGGTAAGAAGGTCGCTAGCGGCCGCGACTTTACCGATCGCGGTCAGCTCAAGGGCGCCGACACGGTCGCCCTCGACCAGGCTCTGACGACCTCGCTCGCCGAGGCTCTGCGCGACCCCGCCATCGCTGTCACGGTCACAAGCGTTGAGTCGAAGCCCTACACGCGCCGCCCGACGGCACCGTTCACGACCTCGACCCTGCAGCAAGAAGCGGGTCGCAAGTTGCGCTTCACGGCGCGCCAGACCATGTCGGTGGCGCAGTCGCTCTACGAGAACGGCTACATCACGTACATGCGCACCGACTCGACCACGCTCTCGCAGCAGGCGGTCGATGCGGCGCGCTCACAAGCGGTCACCCTGTACGGCGCCGACAGCATTCCCGAGCAGCCGCGCGTCTACGCGAGCAAGTCAAAGAACGCACAAGAAGCGCACGAGGCTGTTCGCCCCGCGGGCGACGTCTTCCGCACCCCGAGCGAGCTCGAGGGCGTGTTGCGCGGCAACGACTGGAAGCTCTACGACCTCATCTGGAAGCGCACCGTCGCGAGCCAGATGGCGGATGCGCGGGGGCAGACCGCTTCCGTTGGCATTCAGGCGGGGCCGACCCCCGCATCCGCCACCCCCGCAGGGGCGATCGCCGAGTTCGCGGCGAGTGGCACGGTCATCACGTTCCGTGGCTTCCTCGCGGCGTACGAAGAAGGCAACGACGAGGCGGCCGAGACCGACGACAAGGCCGAACCCGCCGAGGCGAAACTGCCGCCGTTGACGGTCGGCCAGTCGCTCAGCGTTGTGGACGTCGAAGCGAAGGGGCACGAGACGAGCCCACCGGCGCGCTACACCGAGGCGAGCCTCGTGAAGGCGCTCGAAGAGCGCGGTATCGGCCGCCCCAGCACCTACGCCGCGATCATCTCGACGATTGTCGATCGCGGGTATGTCACGCCCCGAGGCTCGGCCCTCGTGCCGAACTGGATCGCGTTCTCGGTCGTGCGCTTGCTCGAAGAGAACTTCAGCGACCTCGTGGAATACGACTTCACTGCCGAGATGGAGGCCGACCTCGACCGCATCGCCAATGGCGAGGCCGACCGCACCGAGTGGCTCACGGGCTTCTACTTCGGCGACGACCACCAGCCCGGCCTGCGCCCCGTCATCGACAACCTCGGCGACATCGACGCGAAGACCCTCAACTCGATGCCGTTGACCGACACGATCACGCTGCGCATCGGCAAGTACGGCCCGTACCTCGAGGTGATCGACCCCGCCGCCGAGGTAGGTGCCGACGGTGTCGCCGCGACGCCACGCCGCGTGAACTTGCCGCTTGAGCTGGCCCCCGATGAGTTGACGCCCGCGAAGGCGCAAGAACTCGTGGATGCTCCCGTCGTGGGCGACCGTGTGCTCGGCATCAACCCTGAGAACGGCAAACAGGTCGTCGCGAAAGACGGCCGATTCGGCCCCTATGTGACCGAACTGGACCCGGAACCCGAGGTGACCCCCGAGGAGGCTGCGGCGCTCGCCGCCGCGGCGGCCGCGGCGGCCGCCCCCCTCGTCGACCCCGCCACGGGCGAAGTCATCGAGCCGCCGAAGAAGCGCGCGCCCGCCAAGAAGAAGGCGCCCGTCGAGAAGCCGCGCACCGCATCCCTGTTCAAAGACATGGACCCAAACACGATCGACTTCGAGACGGCGCTCGCGCTGTTGAGCCTGCCGCGCGTGGTTGGTGACGATCCCGAGAGCAGTGAGCCCATCACGGCCCAAAACGGTCGTTACGGCCCCTACTTGAAGAAGGGCACTGACACGCGCTCGCTCGATGCTGAAGCGCAGATCTTTGAGATCGACCTCGATGGTGCCCTCGCGAAGTTTGCCGAGCCCAAGTACGGCGCCCGCAAGGCCTCGAGCGCGCTCAAAGAGTTTGATGCTGACCCGGTGAGCGGCAAGCCCATCAAGCTAAAAGACGGCCGTTTCGGCCCGTACGTGACCGACGGTGAGACGAACGCCACCGTGCCGCGCGGCGAAGACCCGATGGAGATCGACTTCGACCGCGCCGTGCAGCTCATCGCCGATAAGCGCGCGAAGGGGCCGGCCAAGAAGCCCGTGAAGCGCGCGGCCGGCGCCGGAGCGAAGACGGCGACGAAGACGGCGGCGAAGAAAGCGCCGGCGAAGAAGGCCCCGGCGAAGAGAGCCGCGGCACCCAAGAAGGCGTCATGACCGGAGTCTTCATCACCCTCGAGGGTGGTGATGGTTCGGGCAAGAGCACCCAGATGGGTGCGCTGACAGAGTGGTTGCAGACGCAGGGTCGCACGGTCGTGCAGACGCGCGAGCCCGGGGGCACCGACCTGGGCCTCGAATTGCGCGAGATCGTGCTGCACCGTCGCGGCCACATCGCTTCGCGGTCAGAGGCCCTGCTCTATGCGGCCGACCGTGCTCACAACATCGCCACGGTCGTGCGGCCCGCACTCGAACGCGGTGACGTGGTCATTCAAGACCGCTACCTCGATTCATCGGTCGCTTACCAGGGCGCTGGCCGCGTGCTCGACCCCACCGAGGTGCGCGAGCTTTCGCTGTGGGCGACCGAAGGACTGTTGCCGCACTTGACGGTGCTGCTCGATCTCGACCCGGCCGTCGGTCGTGAGCGGCTCGACGCCAGCCGCACGCGCTATGACCGGCTCGAGGCCGAGGAATCCGACTTTCACGAGCGCGTGCGCGCCGCCTACCTCGCACTCGCGGCAGCCGAGCCCGAGCGGTTTCTGGTGCTCGACGCGACCCTGCCGGTGGACGAGCTGCGGGCGAGCATCCGCGACCGCGTGTCAGTCCTGCTCGGCTAGGGTGGCGGCATGAGTGCCTGGGACGAGCTGACCGGGCAAGACGCCGCGATCGCGACGCTGTCGGATGCCGTGGCCGACCCGAGCGCGATGACCCACTCCTGGCTCATCACGGGCCCGCCCGGCTCGGGCCGCTCGAACCTCGCGTTCGCTTTCGCCACCGCGCTGTTGCAAGGATCGACCACCGGCACCGAGGCGCAGCGCACGGCCACCCAGGTCGCGGCCCGCACGCACCCCGACCTCGCCGTGCTCGCGACCGACCGCGTCATCATCTCCATCGATGAGGTGCGCCAGCTGGTGGCCCAGAGCCAGTTCTCGCCGAGCGTCGCGCCCTACCGCGTCATCGTCATCGAAGACGCTGACCGCATGACCGAGCGAACGTCGAACGTGCTCCTCAAAGCGCTCGAAGAACCGCCGCCACGCACGGTCTGGATTTTGTGTGCTCCGAGTGCTGCCGACCTCATCCCGACGATCCGTTCGCGCGTGCGTACGGTGCGCTTGCGCGTGCCGAGCGTTGCCGAAGTCGCCGCGCTTTTGGTGAGCCGCGACGGGGTCGAGCCCGCGCTCGCCGAGCGCGCAGCCCGCGAGTCGCAGACGCACATCGGCATGGCTCTGCGCCTGGCGACGGATGCTGACGCGCGCGACCGGAGGGCGCTCACGCTTGAGCTCGCCCTGGGCGTGCAGAGCGTGAGCGGTGCCGTGCTCGCTGCCGAGCGTCTCGTTGCGGTGGCCACCGACGACGCGAAAGCGTTCACGGCCGAACGCGAAGAGGAAGAGCGCGCTGCAGCGCTGCGTTCGCTCGGCATCGAGCCAGGAGCGAGCGTGCCGATGGGTCTCCGGGCGAGTCTCAAGGCGCTGGAAGAAGATCAGAAGCGCCGTGCGACCCGATCGGTACGCGACGGCATCGACCGCGTGCTCGTCGACCTGATGTCGCTTTACCGCGACCTCGCGTTGCTGCAGCTCGGGGCTGAGGTCGAGCTCGTCAACGAGGCCATTCGGGGTCGCCTTGACGCCGCAGCGCAGGCTGGAAGCGCAGAACAGTCGCTCGCCGCGCTTGACGCCATCGCCCTCGCGCGCCGTCGTATCGAAGGAAACACCCCTCCCGTTCTCGCCCTCGAAGCGATGCTCATCTCGGCAAGCGGACGGGTGCCGACGCTAGGCTCGCCGTCGTGACCCGACGTGCTGCACTTGTCTCGCTCATTCTCGTTCCGACGCTGCTGCTGAGCGGGTGCGTGCCGACGTGGTTACAGGGCATGGTCAATGGCGGAGTCACCTCGACGCCGACCGGTGAAGTGGTCGCGGAGAACCTGCGCCCCTACTACTCCCAGGTGCTCACGTGGGAGGGCTGCGAGAACGGCGCCCAGTGTGCGACAGCCATCGCTCCTCTCGACTGGCAGAACCCGGGTGAGGGTGACGACATCGAGCTCGCGCTGGTACGCCACACGGCGACGAGTGGCGAGGCGCAAGGCTCGCTTTTCATCAACCCCGGTGGCCCGGGGGCCTCCGGCTACGATTTCGTGCGCGACAGCGTCGAATTCGCCGTCAGTGCCGACCTGCAACGCGAGTTCGACATCGTGGGCTGGGACTCTCGCGGCGTCGGCCGCTCGAGTGCGGTCACCTGCTACAC
Organism: Microbacterium sp.; assembly: GCA_043764515.1. GTDB lineage: Bacteria > Actinomycetota > Actinomycetes > Actinomycetales > Microbacteriaceae > Microcella. The sequence continues at coordinate 4,466 of JAYUKK010000126.1, read as the reverse complement.
CGACGCGGCTGACATCGATCAGTTCATCTTCGGTATTCCTGACGCCGAGTTCGGCACGCCCGAGTGGGAGGCCGAGGTCACCCAGAGCTCGATCGACTTCGCCGAGGCCTGCGCCAAGAACACGGGCCCACTACTCGGCTTCGTCGACACCAACAGCACTGTTCGCGATCTCGACATGATGCGAGCGATCGTGGGGGATGCCCAGCTCAACTACTTCGGATACTCCTACGGCACCGACATTGGTGCCCGCTACGCCGACCAATTCCCGGAGAAGGTTGGCCGGCTCGTGCTCGACGGTGCGACCGACCCGACGACGACCACGTTCGACGTGGTGCTCGCCCAGTCGGAGGGATTCGAGCTCGCGTTGCGCGCGTATCTTGAGGGCTGCGTTGACCTGGGGGCGTGCCCGTTCCCCGGAACGATCGACGAGAGCCTCGCCCTCATCAGCGACCTCTACGAACGGCTCTATGAGAGCCCGATTCCGGCCGACGACGGCCGGTTCTTCGACGGCGCCGTGCTCGACATCGCTATCAAGACCGCTTTGTATGACGAGGGCTCGTGGTCGTTCTTGAGCCAGATGTTCACCGAGCTTCGCACGGGGGTCGTCGAGACGGGCTTCTTGCTCGCCGACTTCTACTACGGCAGAGAGAACGGCGAGTACATCGACAACTCGCTCGAAGCCTTCATTGCGATCAACTGCCTCGACAATCCCGCCGAGACCGATCGCGCTGTGATCGCCGAGCAGAACGCACAGATTCGTGCCGTGGCACCGACGACCGCAGGTGAAGGCTCACCGCTCGGCGACGTGCTCTGCGCCAACTGGCCCTACCAGTTCGAGGGCGAGCTCGTCCCGGTGAGCGGCACCGGAGCAGCGCCCATTCTGGTGGTCGGAACCACGGGCGACCCCGCGACACCGTTTCGGTGGGCTGTGGCACTGGCCGAACAGCTCAAGAGTGGCGTGCTGCTGACCTGGGTCGGCGAAGGGCACATCGCCTACGACGAGGGCGACCCCTGCATCAACGACATCGTTGACGCGTACTTCATCACCGGCGCAGTGCCGGAAGACGGGCTGGTCTGCGACAACTGACCGGAGCGTCTGCGGCGCGTCGCCAGACCGTCTGCGACACCAGGCAGAATCGGCTACGCTCTTATCTCGTGTCACGGCCTCGGTCGTGTCCGCCGCCTTAGCTCAGTTGGCAGAGCATCTCACTCGTAATGAGAAGGTCGTCAGTTCGATTCTGACAGGCGGCTCCACATGAACAGTCGTGGTTCGCAGCGCGCATCCACCCTCGTCTCCATCGCCGCAACGGTCGCTGCTGGCGTGCTCGTCGCTACGCAGCACCGCCTCAACGGAGAGCTCGGGCAGCGCCTCGACGACGGTTTCACGGCAGCGCTCATCTCTTTTGGCAGCGGGTGGCTGCTGCTCATGGTGCTGCTGGCCCTTTCGCCGCGGGGGCGAGAGGGCATCCGAACCCTCATGGCCGAGGTCCGCGCGGGTCGGGTGGCGCCCTGGCTGCTGCTGGGCGGGCTCGGGGGAGCGCTGCTCGTGCTTTCGCAAGGGCTCGTGGCGGGCATCCTGGGCGTCGCGATCTTTACGATCGCCACCGTGACAGGGCAGACGATCAGCGGGATGCTCGCCGACGCCACCGGATTCGCCGGGGTGCGCCGCACCGCCGTGACGCCGCAGCGCATGATCGGCGCGCTGCTGACCCTCGCGGCCGTTGTCGTGGCGGTCGCTCCGCGACTCTCGGGAGACGTGCCGATGGGGGCGATCGTGCTGCCGTTGATTGCGGGTCTCGCGATTGGGCTGCAGCAGGCCGTGAACGGTCGCGTGCGCACCGAGTCGGGCTCGGCGCTCGCTGCGACGACTCTCAACTTCGCTGTTGGCACGGCGGCGCTCGCCATCGTGACGGTCGTGCACCTCGCTGTGGCCGGGCTCCCCGAGACCCCGCCCACGAATCCCCTGTTGTATCTGGGCGGCACGGTCGGGGCGATCTTCATCGCGATTCAGGTCGTGACCGTCACCGGCATCGGCGTGCTGCTGCTGGGCCTGTGTCTCGTGGCAGGCCAGCTGGCTGGCGCGCTGCTGTATGACCTTGTGGCGCCGATTGGCGCGCCGACCACGGTGACCACGACCATCGCCGTCATGCTCACGCTGCTAGGCGTAACGATCGCGTCGCTCCCGCGCCGCGCTACTCCGCCGTCGGCGTGAAGTCGAGCGCGAGCGAGTTCATGCAATACCGGTCGCCCGTAGGCGTGCCGAAGCCGTCGGGAAAGACGTGGCCGAGGTGCGAACCGCAGCTCGCACAGCGCACCTCGGTGCGCGTCATGCCGAGCGAGGTGTCGTCAATGAGCTCGACCGCTTCGGGGCGCACCGACTCGTAGAAGCTCGGCCAGCCGCAGCCTGAGTCGAACTTGGTACCGGCGACGAAGAGTTCGGCGTTGCAGGCGCCGCACATGTAGATGCCCGCGCGGCTCTCGTCGAGCAGCTCGCCCGTCCACGCGCGCTCCGTGCCCGCCTGGCGCAGCACCTGGTAGCGCTCTTCGCCCAACTCGGCCAGCCACTCTTCTTCGGTCTTCTCGACCGCATACGCCTTGCCGCTGGTTGCCGGGTTCTCGCCCATGATTCCTCGCTCCTCGCCCGCGGGCGGTTGATCTCCCCCCATTAAACTCGCAACTGTGCCCGACTCTTCCCCGATCGAGAAAACCTGGGGTCAGCTGACCCGCGATGAGTTCTTTGTGATCGCCCGACTGCGAACCGAAGTGTTCTTCCTCGAACAGCGCATCGACGAGCCCGAACTCGACGACCGCGACCGCGACGAGAGCACTGAACACGTGTGGATCACAGACGACCAGGGCCCGGCGGCCTATCTACGGGTCATCGTCGACACCGAAGTCCAGCCCGGTAATCGGGATGCTCGCCGCCTCATCGGCCGCGTCGTCACCCGCGCTGACCGCCGCGGCGAAGGTCTCTCGCGCCGGCTGCTCGAGCACGTCATCCAGCGTCACGGAGGCGAGCCGCTGGCCCTGCACTCCCAGAGCTACATCCAGCCGCTGTACGCGGCCGTGGGCTTCGAGGCGTACGGCGAGGAGTATCTCGAGGCGGGCATCCCGCACATTGGCATGTATCGGGCCGCACCGCCGGCACAGCCGACGGCGATGGGCGACCGCGTACGCTGAACGCACCATGATCGCCGCGCTTGCTCTCGCTGCTGCTGCCGCGCTGGCGGTGCCGGTGCCGGTTGCGATGACCAGTGACGCGCAGGCCACCGACTGCACAGTTGAGGCCGGCGCCTTCACGTGGGGTTTCAAGGAGTCGTTTCGCGCGTACATCAGCGGCTCGATCGCGAATGGCGAGTGGAGCACCGAGGGTGGCATCGACTACGCCACTCCGAGCTTCTTCAGTGACTCCCTCACAGGCGCGATGGCGCTCGACCCGGTCTCGGGAGAACTCGGCGTCGACGGCTCGATGCGGTTCACGGGGCACGAGGGCATTCTCGACACGACGATCTCGAACCTGCGCCTCGTCGTCGAGAGCCCCGAGCGGCTGGTCGTTGTCGTTGATGTGCTCGGCACGACGCAAGAGTTCGTGCCGATCGATACGGCCAACGTGCCGTTTCTGACGGGCGACCTCTTGGCTGCTGCGTGGAGCATCGACGGTGACGCGCTCCTGATCGAAGATATTCCGCTGACGCTCACCGCCGACGGGGCAGAGGCGTTCGGCACCTATCTCGAAGGTGAGGCCTTCGACCCGCTGACGCTCGAACTCGCCACGACCGAGGCCTGTGCCACGGCGGCTCTCGACGCGCGGGCCGCCGCCGACCAGGTGCCGCTCATTGTCGCCGGTGGGTTGATCGCTCTCGGGGTCGGGCTGGGCGCCGCGCTCGCGGTCGCGGTTCGCCGACGGTCTCGAGGGGCACAGGCCGCGCCCTCCGACGACTGACGCCGGGTCGGTGGCACGATGGCACCGTGAGCACGACCGCTGAACGGTACCGGCGCTTCGCCCGCGAGGCAGCGCCTCGGTCGCGCACCTACGCCGCGTGGTCGCTCGCGATCGCCGACGATGACGAGTGCCTCGCACTCATCGACACCCTGCCCGTCGCCGACCGGCAACCCGTGCTCGTGCTCAGCGCCGCGCGGTTTTCGGGGCTGTCGTCGTCCGGCGACATCCGCGCCTGGCTCGAGGGCGAGTGGGATGCGGTGGCGCAGATCGCCCGGCAGCGCGCCACGCAGACGAATGACCCGCGCCGGACGGCGCCGCTGCTTGCGGCTCTGCAGAGCATCCCCGGCCCCATCGCCCTGCTCGAAGTCGGAGCATCGGCCGGGCTCGGTCTGCTCGTCGACCACTACAGCCACCTGTTTGTTGATGCCGACGGCGTCGAGCATCGCGTCGACCCGGTCGAGGGGCCGTCAACGCTCGAGCTGCGGTGCACGCTCGGGGCGGGGGTTCCCGTGCCCACGACCAT
>JAYUKK010000125.1:0-3798 GCA_043764515.1 Microbacterium sp. | reverse complement strand
CTCAGCTCGAGCCCCGCTGAACCCTTTCGTCAACGAAGAAGGCCCGCTCCCGTTTCGGGGCGGGCCTTCGTCGTTGGTGCAGCTGGTGACGGTTAGTCGCTCAGCGCAGCATCCATGATGTCGGCGTGCTCTTGCGCGCTGCGCTTGCTTGATCCGGTAGCCGGTGACGCTGACGCGTGACGCGAGACGACCCGCATCGCGGGCATGCCGCGTTTCTGCGCCTCGAGGGCCAAGAACGGCCAAGCGCCCTGGTTCTCGGGCTCGTCTTGCACCCACACCACTTCGGCGTTGGGGTAGCGCCCCAGGGCGGCTCGCAATTCGGCCTCGGGCAGCGGGTGGTACTGCTCGAGTCGCACGAGAGCGATGCCCGTGGTGCCGCGCTTCTCGATCTCGGCCGCGAGGTCATAGTGAATCTTGCCCGCGTGCAGCAGCACCCGGCGCACGGCACCGGCATCCGTCACGGTCGCGTCGTCGATGACCGGCTGGAAGCGGCCGCCCGTGAAGTCGGCAACTTCGCTCGTCGCACCGCGCAGTCGCAGCATGGCCTTCGGCGTGAAGACGATGAGCGGGCGGCGCGGGCGGGCGTATGCCTGTCGACGCAGCAAGTGGAAGTACGAGGCGGGAGTCGAGGGCCGCGCGATCGTCATGTTGTCTTCGGCCGCGAGCTGAAGGAAGCGCTCGATGCGCGCCGACGAGTGGTCGGGGCCCTGGCCTTCGTAGCCGTGCGGCAGCAACAACACCACGCTCGAGCGCTGGTTCCACTTTTGCTCGGCCGACGAGATGAACTCGTCGATGATCGTCTGAGCGCCGTTGGCGAAGTCGCCGAACTGCGCCTCCCACAGCACGAGCGCGTCGGGTCGCTCGACCGAGTAGCCGTATTCGAAGCCCATCGCCGCGTACTCGCTCAAGAGTGAGTCATAGATCCAGAAGCGCGCCTGGTTGTCGCTGAGGTTCGCGAGCGGCAGCCACTCTTGGCCGTTGACGCGGTCGTGCAGCACCGCGTGACGCTGCACAAAGGTGCCGCGACGCGAGTCTTGCCCGGCCATGCGCACGGGGGTGCCCTCCATGAGCAGCGAACCCAGGGCGAGAAGCTCACCAAAGCCCCAGTCGATTTGACCCTGACGGCTCATCTCGACGCGCTTCTTGAGCATCGCCTGCAGCTTGGTGTGCACGGTGAACTCGGCGGGCGGGTTGTCGTGCGCGTCACCGATGTGCTGGATGACCGCCACGTCGACACCCGTCGACTCCGGTTCTCCGGCCAGGTCGTCGTGCTCGGTCGCGGGACCACCCGTGACGACGGGCAGCGAGCCCGTCTGCGCGGCGTGGGTTTCGGCGAACGCCACCTCGAGCCGGTCTTGGAAGTCGCGGTGGGCGGCCTCGAACTCTTCTTCGGTGATGTCACCGCGCCCGACCAGAGCCTCGGTGTAGAGCGTGCGCACCGAGCGCTTGGCTTCGATGAGGTTGTACATGAGCGGCTGTGTCATCGAGGGGTCGTCGCCCTCGTTGTGACCGCGCCGGCGGTAGCAGACAAGGTCGATGACGACGTCGCGCTTGAACTGCTGCCGGTAGGCAAACGCGAGCTCGGCCACGCGCACGACGGCTTCGGGGTCGTCGCCGTTGACGTGGAAGATCGGCGCCTGGATGGTCTTGGCAACATCGGTCGAGTAGACCGAGGTGCGGCCTTCGCCAGGAGGCGTCGTGAAGCCCACCTGGTTGTTGACGACGACGTGGATCGTGCCGCCCGTGCGGTAGCCGCGCAGCATGCTCAGCTGCAGCGTCTCGAGCACGACACCCTGACCGGCCATAGCCGCATCACCGTGCACGAGCACCGCGAGCGTGCTGAACGCGGCGTCGTTCTTGCGGTCTTGCTTGGCACGCACGATTCCCTCGAGCACGCCGTTGACAGCCTCGAGGTGCGAGGGGTTCGCGGCGAGATACACGGCGAGCTGCTTACCCGTCGCCGAGCTGAAGACGCCCTCGGTTCCGAGGTGGTATTTGACGTCACCTGAGCCCTGCACTGACTTCGGGTCTTGCGTGCCCTCGAACTCACGGAAGATCTGCCCGTAGGTCTTGCCCGCAATGTTGGCGAGCACGTTGAGACGGCCACGGTGAGCCATGCCGATGGCAACCTCGTCGAGGCTCTGTTCGGCGGCACCCTGCAAAATCTCATCGAGCAGCGGGATGACCGACTCGCCACCCTCGAGGCTGAAGCGCTTCTGGCCGACGTATTTGGTCTGCAGGAAGGTCTCGAACGCCTCGGCCTGGTTGAGCTTGCCGAGAATGCGCATCTGCTCGTCGTGCGTGGGCTTTTGGTAGGGCTTTTCGAGCCGCTCTTGGAACCACGCGCGCTGCTCGGGCTCTTGAATGTGCATGTACTCGATACCCACCGTGCGGCAGTAGGTGTCGCGCAGAACACCGAGCACCTCGCGCAGCAGCATCGTGCGTCGGCCGCCGAAGCCACCCGTGACGAACTCACGGTCGAGATCCCAGAAGGTCAACCCGTGGCTCGAGATGTCGAGGTCGGGGTGAGTGCGCTGGCGGTACTCGAGTGGGTCAACGTCGGCCATGAGGTGGCCACGCACGCGGTAGGCGTTGATGAGTTCGTGAACACGCGCCGTCTTGTTGATCTGATCAGCCAGGTCGACGTGAATGTCTTGAGCCCAGTGGATCGGGTCGTAGGGGATGCGCAGATCGGCGAAAATGTCTTCATAGAAGCGGCGCTCGCCGATGAGCAGCTCGTGCACCTTCTTCAAGAACTCGCCCGAACCGGCGCCCTGAATCACGCGGTGGTCGTAGGTGCTCGTGAGCGTGATGGTCTTGCCGATGCCGAGGTCGGCAAGAGTTGCTTGCGACATGCCCTGGAACTCGGCCGGGTACTCGAGTGCGCCGGCGCCGATGATGGCACCTTGACCCTTCATGAGTCGCGGCACCGAGTGAACAGTGCCAATGCCGCCCGGGTTGGTGAGCGAGATGGTGTTGCCCTGAAAGTCAAGGGCCGTGAGCTTGTTATCGCGCGCACGCTTGACGACGTCTTCGTACGCGGTGATGAAGTCGCCGAAGCCCTTGGATTCACACTTCTTGATGCCGGGCACCATGAGCGAGCGCGTTCCATCAGGCTTGGGCAGGTCGATGGCGATGCCGAGATTGATGTGTGCCGGGGTGACGACCACAGGCTTGCCGTCGACCTCGTCGTAGAACACGTTCTGGCTAGGGAACTCGCGCAGCGCTCGCACCATGGCCCAGGCGATGAGGTGCGTGAAGCTGACCTTGCCGCCGCGCGCGCGCTTGAGGTGGTTGTTGATGACAATGCGGTTGTCGATGAGCAGCTTCGCGGGGATGGTGCGCACGCTTGTCGCGGTCGGAACCGTGAGGCTCGCATCCATATTCGTCGCCAGCGTCTTGGCCATGCCCTTGAGCGGCGTGACGATGTCGTCGAGTTCGCCGTCGCCGTCGACGTCCACATGCAGGGTCATGGCCCCGGTCGTGGGGGCCTGCGCCGGAATCGGAGTCGGCTGCGGTGCGATCGACGTGGTGCGAGCGACGGGCTGGCCGCCCGTCGCGGTCACGGGCGGAGCCGCGGCTGGCGCAACTGCCTCGGGGGGCGCGGTGGCCTCAGCGGGCGTCGCGCCGGCGGCTGTCGACTGGTGGTACTTCTCGAGAATGGGCCACCACGACGGGTCGACCGCGTTCTTGTCGTTTTTGTACTGCTCGTACAGTTCGTCAACGAGCCACTCGTTGGCTCCGAATTCGCCCGCGGCGTTGCCGTCAGGGCCGACTCCGGTCACTTGGCTTGACACA
>JAYUKK010000124.1:0-3798 GCA_043764515.1 Microbacterium sp. | reverse complement strand
CCCCCCCCCCCCCCCCCCCCACGACGTCGTGAGAGTGGTGCTGACTAGCTGATGACGTCGATCGCGGCGGTCACACGCTCGAAGAGCGAGGCCGAGATCGGAGCCGAACCGGCGCCCGCAGCAGCGGCAGCCTGGCCGGCCTCGCTTGCCATGTACGTGAAGTACGCCTTGACGAGCTCGCCCTTGGCTGCGTCGAGGTAGGTCTCGCAGCCAACGAGGTAGGCAACGAGCACAACCGGGTACGCAGCGCTGTCCGGCGTGCGGTCGAGCTCGATGCTCAGGTCGAAGTCGGGGCGACCCTCGATGAAGGGCGAAGCGTCGACGACGGCCGCAGCGGCCTCGGGCGAGAACGGAACAAACTCGTCACCGATCTGCACCGCGACGGTGCCGAGGTCACCGGCGCGCGAGGCGTCGGCGTATCCGATGGTGCCCACGCCGTTGGTCACGGCGTCAACAACACCCGAGGTGCCCTGGGCGCCCTCACCGGACTCGAGCGGCCACACGCCGTCGGCCTCGAAAGTCCAGACCGACGGAGCGGCCTGAGCGAGGTAGTCGGTGAAGTTGTCCGTCGTGCCCGAGTCATCCGAGCGGTGAACCGGCGTGATCGCCAGGTCAGGCAGTTCGACGCCGTCGTTCAGGTCAACGATGGCCGCGTCGTTCCAGTTGGTGATCGTGCCGGCAAAGATGCCCGCGATCACGTCGGCGCTCATGTTGAGCTCCGAAACGCCGTCGAGGTTGAAGATGACCGCGATGGGCGAGACGTACAGCGGAAGCTGAACGATGCCCGAGCCCTCGGCGCACGACGCGAAGCCGCCGGCGGCGATCTCCTCGTCGTTGAACGCGCGGTCGGTGCCAGCGAAGTCGCTGCCGCCGCCGAGGAAGGTCTCGCGGCCAGCGCCCGAGCCAGTGGGGTCGTAGGTGACGGTGACGTCGGGGTTGGCGGTCTGGAACTCTGCGATCCAGACTTCCTGAGCGGCGCCGACAGCCGAGGAACCGGCTCCGACGAGGGTGCCGGCGAGGGCGCTGGGCGCCTCCTCGGCGGGGGTTTCGTTGGTGGCGCAGGCGCTCAGGACGAGCGCTGCGGCGACGCTGATGGCAGCAAAGCTGCCGACACGCGTGATGTTCACTGTGTTTTCCCTTCGGGGATCGTTTCGTGATTGCTTGCCCGGCGCAGGAGGCCGGGCGATGACAACGCTAAGGAGCCGTGGTGTCCTAGCACTGCCCCGCAGGTGAACGGGAGGTTAACGCGCTACGAATCTGATTAGTCGTTGACGGCGGGAGAGTGCGTCTCTATTGCGACGAGCCGCGGGTGTTCGCCATCGACCGAGACATGCAACACGGAGTAATCGCCGGTTGAGAGGGCGGCGCTGCGCCGAAGGGCAGGGGTTACCGAAGCGCCAGTGAGCTCGGCAACAGCTCCGATAATTTGGGGGATCACCGGACCGTGGCTGCACAGAACTGACGTCGTTCCACGGGCGAGTCGCTTGGCTACCTGGCGCCGCACACGATCGGCATCGCTGGCATACGCGTCTTGACTGATACTGCGTGATTGCTTCACGTCGAGGCCCATGAGCTCCGCTGTCGGACCGATCGTTGAGACGCAGCGTGCAGCCGTGCTCGTCACGAGCGTTGTCGGCCCGAACGCGGCGACGCCACCCGCCACGGATCGCGACTGCTCGAGCCCGCGGTGCAACAAGGGGCGCGTGTGGTCGGGGCCGTCCCACTGCTCGTGCGGCATCGCCTTGCCATGTCGCAGCACGATAAGCGCGAAGGTTCGGGCGAGTCCGGCATCGAGCTGGGCGGCGAATCGCTCGACAACGTCCGCATCGTGCGCGTAGGTGAGGTGCTTGACGGCCTTCGCAATCGGCACCCACTCGAGGGCGCGGATCTCACCGTTCGCCTCGTAGCTGTGCCGTTCGGCCTGGCCCGCATCCACTTCGGCCGACCAATAATGCACAACCTTGTCGCGACCGTTCGGCAACCGGTACTCGACCGTGCCGAGCGGGGCACCGAGCCACACGGCGAAGCCGGTCTCTTCTGCAATTTCGCGCACGGCCGTGTGTGGCAATGTCTCGCCGGGATCGACTTTGCCCTTCGGCAGCGACACATCTTTGTGCTGTGTGCGGTGTACGAGCAGAATGCGGACCTTGCCGTCGACCATCTTCCAGACGACCGCGCCGGCCGCCTCAACGAGATCGGCCCTGATGTGCAGGGAAGTTGCGGGGGATGCGGGGGTCATGCTCGCGCCGCACCTCCGCGTCGCCGGGTCGCGATCGCGTTCATCATCACATTCTGCAGGTCGGCGAGCGGCCGACCGCGCTCATCGCGATGGACGCGCTGCCAGTCGCCATCAGCCTGCAGGTGCCACGACGCCGTGTGGTCGATGAGCATGAGTTCGAAGAGCTCGTCTATTTCCGCCAGGTGTGCCGGCTCAACCAGCCTGATGAGGGCTTCGATCCGGCGATCGAGGTTGCGGTGCATCATGTCAGCGCTCCCGATGTAGATCTGCGGATCACCGTCATTGTGGAACGAGAAGACGCGTGAGTGCTCGAGGTAACGGCCCAAAATGCTGCGGACGCGGATGTTCTCGCTCAAGCCCGCGACCCCCGGCACGATCGCGCACACGCCCCGCACAACGATGTCGACAAGAACTCCCGCCGCGCTCGCGCGATAAAGGGAATCGATGATTGCTTCATCGACGAGCGAGTTGAGCTTGAGGCGAATGCCGGCCGGCCGGCCAGCGCGTGCGTTCTCCGTCTCGGTGCTGATGAGCTTCAGCAAACCGCGGCGCAAGTAACGGGGGGCAACGAGCAGACGCTTGAACTTCTTCTCGATGGCATAGCCCGAGAGCTCATTGAACAGGCGCGTGAGATCTTTACCCACCTGATCGTCGGCGGTAAAGAGCCCGAGGTCTTCGTAGATGCGACTCGTCTTGGGGTTGTAATTTCCCGTTCCGATGTGGGCGTAGTGCTTGAGGGCCCCACCCTTCTCTTGCCGTACGACTAGCGCGAGCTTGCAATGCGTCTTGAGCCCCACGAGTCCGTAGACAACGTGTACGCCGGCTTTCTCGAGTTTGCGCGCCCATTCAATATTGTTCTGCTCGTCAAACCGCGCCTTGATCTCGACGAGAGCCAGAACCGCCTTGCCGCGCTCCGCCGCATCAATGAGGGCCTCGATGATGGGGCTATCGCCGCTGGTGCGGTACAGCGTCTGCTTGATAGCGAGCACATTCGGGTCGCGGGCGGCTTGCTCGAGGAACGCCTGCACGCTCGTCGCGAACGACTCGTAGGGGTGGTGCACCAGGATGTCGCCATGCGCGATCGACGCGAAGATGTCGGGCGGCGTGTTGGGCTCCGCGGTCTGCAACTGCAGAGGCGTCACCGGGACATGCTTCGGGTACTTCAAGTGCGGGCGGTCGAGCTTGGAGATCTCGAAGAGCCCGCCGAAGTCAAGCGGCGCGGGAAGGCGATAGACCTCTTGCTCGGTAATGCCGAGCTCGCGCACCAGCAGACCGAGAGTCACGGCATCCATGTCATCGGTGATCTCGAGCCGGATCGGCGGACCGAAACGGCGACGCAACAGTTCGCGCTCGAGCGCCTGGATAAGGTTCTCGGTCTCGTCTTCGTCAACCTCGACGTCTTCGTTTCGGGTGACACGAAACTCGTGGTGCTCGAGAATCTCCATACCCGGAAAGAGTTCGTCGAGGTGATTCGAAATGAGGTCTTCGAGAGTCAAGAAGCGCACGCGACCGGTGCCGTCATCCGGAAGCTGCACGAATCGCGGCAGCACCGTGGGCAC
>JAYUKK010000123.1:0-3808 GCA_043764515.1 Microbacterium sp. | reverse complement strand
CTCACGGTCGTCATCGCGCAGGCTGATGGTGCGCGGTACGCGACAGCGGGCGACTCCCCCGCGGCAGCCGACGCCTTCGAGACGATCGCTCAGACGGCGCGGGATGCCCTCGGCGACGTGCGCGTGTTGCTCACCGAGCTGCGCCACACGCAAGAGGCCGGGCCTCAGCCGGGGCTGGCTGACCTGGACGCGCTGCTGCAGGCGATGCGCGACTCGGGGCTCGCGCTCGAGGTGCGCGAGTTCGGCGACCGCGGGCGCCTGAGCGAGACGCGCGAGCTGGCGCTGTACCGCATCGTGCAAGAGTCGCTGACGAACGCGCTCCGGCACGGCGACGGCGCCGCGACGCTCGAGCTGGAGTGGGGCCACCAGGCCGTCGATCTTGTCGTGACGAACACCACTGCTGGGGTGACTCCTGAATCGAAGGAAGGCGGGCACGGCATCGACGGGATGCGCGAGCGGGCATCGCTCGCAGGTGGCGAGTTGAGCGTGCACGAGGGCGCGGTGTTTCGCGTGCGGGCCCGCCTGCCGCTTGAGCCGCGCACGGCCGACGACACCGGCGCCGAGCCGGTCGACGCACCGCTCGCCGAGGCGCTCGCGTGACGACGATCCGCGTGCTGCTCGTCGACGATCAGCCACTCTTTCGGCGCGGAGTGCGCATGCTCATCGACTCGCAGCCCGACCTCACGGTGGTCGGCGAGGCCGGCGACGGGGGCGAGGCCGTGCTCGTTGCCGACGAGATGCTGCCCGACGTGGTGCTCATGGACATCCGGATGCCGCGCGCCGACGGTATCGCGGGCACGGCGGGCATCCTGCGATCGGCCACAGAAGCGGGGCGCAGGCCGCCGCGCGTCATCGTGCTCACGACCTTCGACCTCGACGATGCCGCCTTGCGCGCGATCCGCGCGGGGGCGAGTGGATTCTTGCTGAAAGATGCCGAGCCCGAGTTCTTGCTCGCCGCCATCCGCGCGGTGCACGGTGGGCACGCGGTCGTCGCGCCCGGCGCGATCACCGACCTGCTCGCCCACGTCGGGCCGAGCCGGGATGCTCACCGCAGCAGCACGCCCGCCGAACTCGCGGCAGCGCGCGACGCGGCGCTTCCCGACCTCAGCAAACGTGAGCGCGAGGTCTTCGCCGCCGTCGCCGAGGGGCTGAGCAATGCCGAGATCGCCGCGCGCGAGTTCGTGGCCGAGGCGACCGTGAAGTCGCACGTCGGCAAGATTCTCGCCAAGCTCGGCCTGCGCGACCGCGTGCAGGTCGTGCTCTACGCCCACGATCACGGCCTTTTGCCCCGCCGCTGAGCAGCGCCATGAAGCCCGCCTAGAACCCGAGCTTGCCCAACTGCTTTGGGTCGCGCTGCCACTCTTTGGCGACCTTGACGTGCAGCTTCAGGTAGACGCGGCGGCCCATGAGCTGCTCGATCTCGAGGCGCGCGCGCGTGCCAACTTCAGTCAAGCGCGAGCCCTTGTGCCCGATGACGATGCCCTTTTGGCTGTCGCGCTCCACGAAGACGTTGGCGAAGATGTCGAGCACACCGCCGGGCGAGCGCTCGGCCATCTCATCGATCGTGACGGCGAGCGAGTGCGGTAGCTCGTCGCTCACGCCCTCGAGCGCGGCCTCGCGAATGAGTTCGGCCACGCGATCGGTGGTCGACTCATCGGTCACGGCGTCGTCGTCGTAGAGCGCGGGCGACTCAGGCATGAGCGCGATGACCTGCTCGGCGAGCAGGTCGACTTGCTCCCCTGTGACGGCCGAGAGCGGAATCACGAGATCCCACTCGCGCAGCTCAGAGACAGCAAGCAACTGCTCCGCGACCTTCGTCGCGCCGGCCGCGTCGGTCTTCGTCACGATCGCGATCTTGCGCGTGCGCGGAAAGTTGTCGAGTTGCTCGTTGATGAAGCGGTCGCCCGGCCCGATCGGCTCGTTGGCGGGCACGCAGAAGCCAATGACATCAACGTCGCCGAGAGTGTCTTGCACGACGGCGTTGAGGCGCTCACCGAGCAACGTGCGCGGGCGGTGCATGCCGGGCGTGTCGACCACGATCAACTGTCCGGATGCGCGGTGCACGATTCCCCGAATCGCGCGGCGCGTGGTCTGCGGCTTCGAACTCGTGATGGCGACCTTCTCGCCGACGAGTGCGTTCGTGAGGGTCGACTTGCCGACGTTGGGGCGACCAACGAAGGTGACGAATCCGGCCCGAAACGTGGGCTCGTCGGGGGTGGCGGCACCGCCGCGCGGCTTGCGGGTGCTCACTCGGAGTCCTCTCGGTCGTGGTCTCCGGCAAAGGCTGCGCGGGCATCCAGCAAGGCCTGATCGGCCTCGACGAGCACCGTGACGACGCGCTTGCGTCGCCCTTCGGTGCGCTCGGCCGTGAGGTTGAGGCCGTCGACCGTGACGGTCGATCCGGCAACGGGCAAGCGCCCCAGGTGTTTGGCGAGAAGGCCGCCGACCGAGTCCACCTCGTCGTCGTCGAGCTCGATGCCAAAGAGGTCGCCGAGCTCGTCGATCGGCATGCGGGCGCTCACGCGAAAGCTGTTCTCGCCGAGTTGCTCGCTGTCGGCCGTCTCGCGGTCGTACTCGTCGACGATCTCTCCCACGAGTTCTTCGATGAGGTCTTCCATCGTCACGAGCCCCGCGATACCGCCGTATTCGTCAACCACGAGCGCGAGGTGGTTCGACTCGAGCTGCAATTGCCGCAGCGCGTCGTCGGCCTTCTTCGACTCGGGCACAAACAGCGCGGGCTTCACGAGCTCGTCAATGAGCGCCGTGGCGGCTTGTTTCGGCTTCTCGAACGTGAGGCGGGATGCGTCGCGCAAGTACACAACGCCCAGCACCTCATCGGCGCTCTCGCCCACGACCGGCACGCGCGAGACGCCCCGGCTGAGAAACAGCGTCATCGCCTCAGCGACGGTCGAGCCCTGTTCGATCACGATCATGTCGGTGCGCGGCACCATGACCTCGCGCACGATCGTCTCGTTGAACTCGAAGATCGAGTGGATGAGCTCGCGGTCTTCCTCTTCGAGCACGTCAAGTTCGGTGGCTTCGTCGACCATGTTGAGCAATTGCTCTTCGCTCGAAAAACTCGCGCTCGAGGGCCGCCCGGGCGTGACGCGATTGCCGATCACGACGAGAGCATCCGCCAGCGGTCCTGTGAGCAGCCGCACGCCGCGGATGAGCCAATCGAACGACCCGAGCATGGCCCGCGGGTGTGCACGGCCGACCGAGCGCGGGCTCGAGCCAACGAGGATGAACGAGACGCCGATCATGATTCCGGCGCTGATGAGCAGCACCCACCACCACTCGGCGATGATCGTGGCGAAGCCGATCGTGACAAGCACCGCGGCAATCGTTTCGGCCACGATGCGCAAGAAATTGAGGGCGTTGACGTGAGCGCCGACGTCTGCGGCGACCGCCTGCAGTCGCCGGGGATTCTTGCGGTTTGACGCGATGTCGACGAGCTCCACGCGACTGACAACGCCGAGCGCAGCATCCAGCGACGCGAACAAGCCACCGATCGCGACGAGCAGACCCGCCGCGACGAAAAAGAGCAGCGTTGCCGTCATGCGCGACGACCCCGCTCGGCCAGCGTGAAGCTCACGAGAATGTCGCGCTGAATGCCGAACATCTCCTTCTCTTCGTCTGGCTCGGCGTGGTCGAAGCCCAGCAAGTGCAAAATGCCGTGGGTCGTCAGCAGCAGCAGTTCGTCATGGGTTGAGTGGCCGGCCGCCTCAGCCTGCTGAATGGCGACCTGCGGGCACAGCACGATGTCGCCGAGCAACCCGGGCGGGGTCGGCTCGTCGTCGCTGCCGGG
>JAYUKK010000122.1:0-3821 GCA_043764515.1 Microbacterium sp. | reverse complement strand
TCGACTGGAAGGTGTCGGGGCGCACGAGCGCGAAGTAATCGAGCTCGACCTCGCTCGACCCCATGAGCACTCCCTGCGCGGCCGCGATGACGGCGTCGATGCCGCGGTCGGCGGCTGACTCGGCTGCTTCGAGGGCGTCGGGAATGGTGCGCGCGGCGCGGCGGTAGCGCTCGTCGAGGTAGGCGTTGCGGCTCGACAGGGCGAGGCCGTCGTCGGCGCGCACCGTCTCAACGACGTCGACACGCGTGCGCAGGTCGAGGTCGCGCACCATGCGCTGCACAAGAAAGACCTGCTGCGCGTCTTTCTCGCCAAACACCGCGATATGCGGCTGGGCGATGTTGAGCAGCTTGGCGACGACGGTCAGCACGCCATCGAAGTGACCGGCGCGGGAGCGGCCCTCGTAGACGCCACCGAGGTTGCCGGCGCTGACGCGCGTCTGAACCGGGCCCGTGGGGTACATCTCGTCGGCCTCGGGCGCGAACACGGCCGCGACCCCGTGCCCGGCGAGCGTCTGGCGATCAGCGTCGAGATCACGCGGGTATCGCTCGAAATCTTCCGTGGGCCCGAACTGCAGGGGGTTCACGAAGACGGACACGACGACGACGTCGGCGACCTCGCGTGCGTGCTCGACGAGCGCCAGGTGGCCCTCGTGTAACGAGCCCATCGTGGGCACGAGTGCCACGGTTGATCCTGCAGCGCGGGCGGCGTCGAGGCGCGAGCGCAGCCCGGCGATAGTGGTCTCGACGTCGGGCAGGGTGGGGGCAGTCACCGGTCGATGCTATCGACCGCGGCAGACTGCAGCGCATTCTCGACGGCTGAGCGCACGACTCCGCCCAGCACGCGGCCCGGCTCGTCGATGCCAATCGCGCGCAACGCGCCGACCGACTGGGCGATGATCGCGGTCGAGAACTGCGAAGCGGCGTCGATCGCATCGGCGTAGGCGGGCCGGTCGTCGTCGTTGATGACGACGGGCTCGGCGCCCATCTCGACGACGAGCGCTTGCGCGATGGGCAACACCGGAGCCGGTGCCGAGACGGCGCACCACGCGTCGCGCAAGCGCGCGAGATCGATGCTGGTGCCGGTGAACGCGAGGG
Organism: Microbacterium sp.; assembly: GCA_043764515.1. GTDB lineage: Bacteria > Actinomycetota > Actinomycetes > Actinomycetales > Microbacteriaceae > Microcella. The sequence goes on along the minus strand of JAYUKK010000122.1, from coordinate 2,727 downwards.
CCGGATGCACGGCCAACGGAATCGCGCCCGCAGCCCGCGCGGGGTCGAGCACCGCCGTGCCGTGGCGGGCTGAGGTGTGCAGCACGAGCTGGCCCGGCTGCCACGCGCCGAGGGCCGCGAGCCCGGCGATGAGCTCAACGAGTTGGTCGTCGGGTACCGCGAGCACGACGAGCTCGCTGCGTTCGACGATCTGCTGCACCGTGAGCACGGGCACTCCGGGCAGCATGCTTTCGACGCGATCACGCTCGTCATCCGTGCTCGCCGAGACGCCCACGAGAGCGTGGCCCGCGCCCGCAAGCGCGGCGCCGATCACGGGGCCGACTCGACCCGCTCCGACGATACCGACGCCGAGGCGGCCGTCGCGCGTGCTCACTGTTGGCGCCAGCGGTGGCTGGTGTCAGTGACCGCCGCGCGCAGCGACGCCGCCGCGACGCCATCGAACACCCGCAGGGCGTCATCGCGATCGAGCGCGCCCACGTACGGAACAATCGGGCCCGCCACCGTTTGGACGTGGATCGTTGCGAGGCGCAGCGCGCGCAACAATGGGCCCTGGTTCACCGAGACCGACTGGGTGCGGGAGAACGGCACAGCCACGAGTGAGCGCCAGATAGCCCCGCGGCGCAGCAGCACTGCAGTGTCAGTGAGGGCGAACCCGTTGCGCGGCTGCGAGAACCAACGAAGCACGCGTGCTCGGCGGGGCGAGACCGTGAAGCCCCCGTCGGTGCCGCGCCCGCTCAGTCCCAACTCGAGCACGGGCATGCTCGCGTCGTTGGCGACCTCGGGCAGCAGCAGGCGCAAGACCGCACGCACATCATCGAGGTTTCCGACCGGCAGAATGCTCGTCTGCTGCTGCCCGGCAGCGCCGTTCTGCGACGAGCGCGAAGCACGGTTGACCGCGATTTGCCACCAGCCGAACGGGCGCCACAGCAGCGGCTGGCTGACCTTGACGGAGTGGATGCGACCGGGCGGCAGCGTCTCGTTGGTGGTCGACAGCAACCCGAAACCGACGCGCACGCCGTCGGGAGTCGCGGCGATCGAGTACCGCAGCGAGCGCATGATGCGCGCAATCAAGAAGCCCCCGATGCCGATGATGCCCGGCAGCATCGCAACGAGCAGGAAGAGCTCGCCCGTGAGCACGCTCGTCACCACAATCGCGACGAGCATGGCGACGAGAACGATCATGGTGTCGCTCAACACGGTCGAGCCGATGAGGCGGCCCGGGTCCATGCGCACGATCGACGTGGGAGCAGCAAGCTCCACGTCGAGCTCGGGAGACAGGAGTTCTGAGACGCGGGCGTCGAGCATCCCGCCGATGCCGGTTGCGGCCGGCTCCGCAGGGTCGGCGCCCGAGCGCTGGGCACCCGAGGCGAGCAGCAGAATGTCGCGGCGCAGAGCGTCGGCGTCGGCACCGCGTAAGTAGGCAAGCGGAACGTTCGCGTCGTTTCCCGCAACCGAAATCTCGAGCTTTGCGGCACCAAAGAGCCGCGGCACGAACGGGCGGCCGACATTGATTCCCTGAATGCGGTCGAGCCGCGCCTTGCGGTTGGTGCGAAACAGGATGCCCGAGCGCACTTCGACGACCTCGTCGGTGATGCGGAAGGTGTGCAGGCGCCACGAGAAGTAGAAGCCTGCGATGAGCAACAGCAGCACGCCGAGGGCCACGAGCAGTGCGACGACCACGAGCTCTTCGCGCACGATGAAGTCAATGGCGTCTGACTCGAGGTCGCCGCCCGAGGGAGGAAGCGGTACCTGTTGGTCGTCGAAGAAGATCTCGAACAGACGATCGCGCAGGTTGACGATCAGTACGCCGATGATGGCGAAAAACGCGAGGCCTCCACGAAAGAGGGGGGTCGCCGGGTGCAAGCGGTGCCACTCGCCGTCGGCGAAGTCGGTGCGGGCGACAGCCGCGCGGTGGGGTTGCTCGGCCGGCTGCGCCGCCGGCGCGGGCCAGTCGTCGCGCGGCTCGGTCACAGCCCGGCCCGGCGCGTCTCGGCGACCGCCACGAGGTGGTCGCGCAACGTCTCGGCCTCAGCGAGCGGCAGGCCCGGGATGAGCACACCGCTCGATGCCGCGGCCGTCACGAATTTGAGTTCGGCGAGACCGAAAGCGCGGGCGACGGGCCCACGGCTGATGTCGACGAGTTGCATGCGCCCGTAGGGCACAGCGACGAACCGCTGAAACATAATGCCGCGGCGAAAGAGCAGGTCGTCGTCGCGCAGCAGGTAACCGATAGCCCGCACGCGTCGCGGCGTCAGCGCGAGCGTGATGATGAAGATGGCGCCGACGCCGACACCGAGCAGCCACCCTTCGGCCCAGCCAAACCAGAACGGTACGAACGAGACCGCCGTCGCGATAGCGCCAAACACAAGGGTGCCGATCATGTCGACCGGGATATACCGGGGCGAGACGCGCTGCCATTCACCGGGGGCGAGCTCGAGGCGAGCTGGGCCGGCTGCCGTTGGGTCGGCTGCGCTCCGTTCGGTGCCGTTCGGTTCGGTGCCGCTCAGTTCAGTGCCGTTCGGTTCGGGGTTCGTCACAGTGTGGTCTCCTCGGTCGGCTCGTCGGGCGGCAAGGCACACCAGTGCTCGGCGACGAGGGCCGCGATCACCAGCAGTGCGGCGGCCACCAGGGTGCCCCCCGCGGCCAGGGTCGAGCCTAACGGCACGACCGTACGGGTGAGCAGATAGATCAGGATGCCCGCGGCGCCCCCTGCGAGAAGCGCACCCG
>JAYUKK010000121.1:0-3826 GCA_043764515.1 Microbacterium sp. | reverse complement strand
AAGATGGATCATGCCAACTTCGACACCGGGGCCTGGCTCGCCTACTGCGGCCAGTGCTCGGTGCCCGAGATCGGCAACGTCTTCCGTCGGGCGGGCATCCCGTTCCGCTCGGTTTCGGGTCACCTCACGCACGAACCCGCGTGGCGACGGATCGAGCAGTGGATCAATGCGGCGCACGTGCGCGCGACACTGCGTCACGCCCGCCATGGACTCATGGGGCACGTTTACCCGGGCATGCTCGATGTCTCGACTGACCTCACGCTGTTGCCCGTGACGTTCGGCTCGCACGTTGAGGTTCTCGAATTCGATGACTTGCGCGTTCGCGTAGAGAAGGTCACCGAGGCAGAGACACGGGCGCGCATGGACCTCGCCCGCGAGATCTTCACGCTCGATGACACGGTTGTCGAAGAAGACTTTGCCTGGGGCGCCCAAGTGTCGGTCGGACTCGACCGACTGGTGGACGACTTCGAGCTTGACAGCCTCGCGTACTACCACCGGGGTCTCAATGGCGAGCAGCACGAGCGTCTCGGTGCCGGCATGATCCTGGGCGCATCGCTTCTCACGGCACGCGGCATTCCGGCCACCGGTGAATACGAGCTGCGCACGACCGTGGCGCAACTGGCGACCCAAGTGGTTGGTGCCGGCGGATCGTTCTGCGAGATCCAGGCGCTCAATTTCGACGACGGTGTCGTCGAAATGGGCCACGACGGCCCGGCGCACCTCGCGGTACGTTCGCGCGACCCGCTGCTTCGCGGGCTCGGAGTCTTCCATGGCAAACGAGGGTGGGGCGTCAGCGTCGAGTTCGATGTTCAGCAGGGCCCCGTGACGCTCTTGGGTCTCGGTCAAGATCGCGATGGTGGCCTCTCGTTTATTGCCTCCGAAGGCACGGTGGTACCGGGCCCGCTGTTGGCGATCGGCAACACGACGAGCCGCGTTGACTTCGGGCGTGACCCGGGCGAGTGGGTTGACGAGTGGAGCGCGACGGGAATCGGCCACCACTGGTCGCTCTCGATTGGCCACCGTGCTGCCGACTACAGAGCCGCAGCGAGCTTGCTCGGCATCGACTTCCGCCAGGTGTGATCGGTGTCGCTTGTCGTTGTCGCGGTGCTGACCGCGAAGCCCGGCAAGGGCCCGCAGGTCATCGAGTCGTTTCGTGAGGTCTCTCCGCTTGTGCACAACGAAGCGGGGTGCGAGCTCTATGCGGCTCACCTCGAGCAGGGCGGAGACACAGTCGTCATGGTCGAGCGGTGGACGACTCGCGCTGACCTCGACGCCCATGCCGCGGGCGCCCCGCTCGCGCGCTTGAACGAACTCAACGCTGACCTTCTTGAACGCCCCTACGACGTCTGGTTTCTCGACCCGGTCGTGCTCGGCCAGCCCACGCAGGGCGCCATTCCTCTTGCTCCGTAACCCGCACTGACTTCAGAAAAGTGACCTGATGACCACCCAGAACGACCTCATGGCCCGCAGCAATCGCCTCGGCTCCGAGCCACACATCACCAACTACGCGGGCGGCAACACCTCCGCGAAGGGCGCCGAGACCGACCCTGTGACGGGCGAGCAGGTCGAGCTGCTGTGGGTGAAGGGCTCGGGTGGCGACCTCGGCACGCTTACCGCGTCGGGGCTTGCCGTGCTGCGGCTCGACCGCATGCGGGCCCTCGTGAATGTGTACCCGGGTGTCGATCGCGAAGACGAGATGGTCGCCGCATTCGACTATTGCTTGCACGGCACCGGCGGCGCGGCCCCCAGCATCGACACCGCCATGCATGGCCTCGTGGATGCGGCCCACGTCGACCACCTGCACCCCGACGCCGGCATCGCGATTGCGACGGCGAAAGACGGCGAGAAGCTCACCACGAAGATCTTCGGCGACAAGGTGGTGTGGGTGCCGTGGCGCCGCCCCGGCTTCCAGCTGGGGCTCGACATCGCCGCCATCAAGGCCGCGAACCCGCAGGCGATCGGCTGCATCCTCGGCGGGCACGGCATCACTGCGTGGGCCGACTCGAGCGCCGAGTGCGAGAAGAACAGTCGCTGGATCATCGACACCGCGCAGGCCTACCTCGACGCGAAGGGCGCGAAGGCGCCCTTCGGAAAGCCGCGCGCGAAGTTTGCGGCGCTGCCGGACGAGGAGCGCCGCGCGAAGGGCGCCGCCCTCGCGCCTACGATTCGCGGGCTGGCGAGCCACGACCGACCCATGGTTGGGCACTTCACCGACGACGTGCGGGTGCTCGACTTCATTGCCTCGACGAAGGCTCCGGCCTTGGCCGAGCTGGGCACCAGCTGCCCCGACCACTTCTTGCGCACGAAGGTCAAGCCCATGCTGCTCGACCTGCCCGCGGGCGCGAGTGTTGAGGCGAGCATCCAGCGCCTGAAAGAACTGCACGAGACGTACCGCGCCGACTACACGGCCTACTACTCGAAGCACGCCACCCCTGAGTCGCCCGAGATGAGAGGCGCCGACCCGCTCATCGTGCTCGTGCCCGGGGTGGGCATGTTCAGCTTCGGCGCCAACAAGCAGACAGCGCGCGTCGCCGGCGAGTTCTACCTCAACGCCATCAACGTCATGCGCGGCGCCGAGTCGGTGAGCACCTACACGCCCATTAGCGATGCCGAGAAGTTCCGCATTGAGTACTGGGCGCTCGAAGAGGCCAAGCTGCAGCGCATGCCGAAACCGAAGAGCCACGCCACCCGCGTCGCCTTCGTGACGGGTGCGGCGAGCGGCATCGGCAAGGCCATCGCCACGCGCCTTGCCGCCGAGGGGGCGTGCGTCGTCATCGCCGACCTCGATCTCGCGAAGGCGCAAGCGGCCGCGGCCGAGCTCGGCTCGACCGACGTCGCCATCGGCGTGCAGGTCAACGTGACCGATCAGGCACAGATCGAGCGAGGCATTCAGGATGCCGTGCTCGCGTTCGGCGGCATCGACATCGTCGTCAACAACGCGGGGCTGTCGCTCAGCAAGCCGCTGCTCGAGACGACCGAGGCCGACTGGGATCTGCAGCACGATGTCATGGCCAAGGGTTCGTTCTTGGTGTCGAAGGTCGCCGCGCGCGTGCTCATCGATCAGGGCATGGGCGGCGACGTCATCTACATCTCGAGCAAGAACTCGGTCTTCGCGGGCCCCAACAACATTGCCTACTCGGCGACGAAGGCCGATCAGGCTCACCAGGTGCGACTGCTCGCGGTCGAGCTCGGCGAGCACGGCGTGAAGGTCAACGGCATCAATCCCGATGGCGTCGTGCGCGGCTCGGGCATCTTCGCCTCGGGCTGGGGAGCCAACCGCGCGGCAACCTATGGTGTGGCCGAAGACGACCTCGGAAAGTTCTACGCCCAGCGCACCATCCTCAAGCGCGAGGTACTGCCCGAGCACGTGGCCAACGCGGTCGCGGTGCTCACGGGCCCCGACCTGTCGCACACCACCGGGTTGCACATTCCTGTCGACGCGGGCGTCGCGGCGGCGTTTTTGCGGTGACTGAGTATCACGTCGCCGCGGTCGACCTCGGCGCCACGAGCGGCCGCGTTATGCGCGCTGTCGTGGGCCCCGACCGGCTCGAGCTCGTCGAGGTGGCACGTTTTCCGAACGGGCCGGTCAAGCGCGCAGGAGGTCTGCACTGGGACATCGCGGTGCTGCGCGGACACATCATGGCGGGGATTCGGCATGCCTTCGTCGACGACCCGCTCATCACGAGCATCGGCATCGATTCGTGGGCGGTCGACTACGCCCTTATGTCGGGCGACCGGATGCTCGGCACCCCGTTTCACTACCGCGACGATCGCACGGCTCGCGGCGTCGCTGCCGTGCACGCGGTCGTGCCGCCCGACGAGCTCT
>JAYUKK010000120.1:0-3830 GCA_043764515.1 Microbacterium sp. | reverse complement strand
GGTCGTCGCCCACCGCGGGCAGCTCAACCGCGGCCATGCGCAAGAGCACCGAGGGGCCGTCGACGAGGTCGGCGGTGATCATGGCATCGTGCCCGGCGTACGAGATGCTCGCGACGCGCGCGTCGGCGCCGGCCGCCGCTTGCGCGAGCAGGTAGGGGCGCGGAACGATCCACTCGGGGCGCAGCATGAGCCGCACGGTGTCGCCGTCGGCAGGCGTGAAGCCGATGGCCGATGCCTCGACCGAGCCGAGCGCGCACAGCACGCGACCACTGCGCCACTGCCCGGCGAGTTCGACAACGTCACCAACGAACGAGGCAACCCAGTCGGTGGCGGGCTGCTGATAGATCTCTTCGGGCGTGCCGAACTGGGCGAGTCGGCCATCGTGCAACACGGCCACGCGGTCGGCGAGCGTGAGGGCCTCTTCTTGGTCGTGCGTCACGAGCAGCGATGTCGTGCCCTGTGCGCGCAGTAACTCGGCGACCTCACGGCGCAGGCCCGTGCGTAATTGCGTGTCGAGCGCGGCGAACGGCTCGTCGAGCAGCAGCAGGTCGGGGCGCGGAGCAAGCGCCCGCGCGAGGGCGACGCGCTGCGCTTGCCCACCTGAGAGCTGGTTGGGGGCGCGGCCCGTGTAGTCATCGAGGCCCACGAGGTGCGCGAGCTCAGCGATGCGCTCGGCCCGGGCGCGCGCTGCAGCACCGCCCGCGCCGCGCCGAGGCACGGCAAAGCCGATGTTCTCGCCCACCGACAGGTGCGGAAACAGCGAGGCCTCTTGCGGCACCCAGCCCACTCCGCGCTTCTCGGGCGCGATCGAGCGACCAGCACGCGAGATCTCGCGCTCGCCGATCGTGATCGTGCCCGACTGCACCGGCAAGAGCCCGGCGATCGCGAGCAACAGCGTGGTTTTGCCGCAGCCCGACGGGCCGAGCACAGCGACCAGTTCACCGCTGCGGATGCTCAGCGAGACGTCGTCGATCGCGAGCGTCGACCCGTGGGTCACGCTCACACTGTCGACGACGAGGTCGCTCACAACTCCTCCTTGGCTGAACTGCGCACACCCGACAAGATCATCGCGGGCACCGCCGCCACGAGCACGAGCAGTGCCGCGTAGGGTGCCGCGGCTCCGAACTCGAACACCACCGTGCGGTTCCACAGTTCGGTCGCGAGCGTCTGCGTGCCCGTCGGGCGCAACAGCAGCGTTGCCGGCAATTCTTTCATGGTCGCGATGGCAACGAGCAGAGCCCCGATGCCCACACTCGGCAGCGCAAGCGGCACCGTCACGCGCCACCACGCCTGCAGGGGCGACATGCCGAGAGTGCGAGCCACGGCAACGAGTCGCGGCGGCACGTCGCCGAGCCCCGCCCGCATGGTGCCGATCGCCTTCGGCATGAAGAGAACGGCGTAGGCGAAGACGAGCACCGCGAGGCTTTGGTAGAGCGCGGGGACGACCGCGAGGGAGAAGAACACGAGCGACAGCCCGACCACGATGCCCGGGAGGGCGTGGCCGAGGTATCCCACCGACTCGACGATCGTGACGAGCCGGCCGCGATAGCGGGCGGCGAGCGCCGCGATGGGCAGGGCGAGCAGAACCGCGAGCAGCGCGGCCACGACGGCGACGCCGATTGTCGAGCCGACTGCTTCGAGCAACCGGGGCACGTCGATCGCCCGCAGGGTGGCCGCATCGAGGAGGCGTGAGAACAAGCCCAGCATGGGCACCGCGACGCCGTTGAGCGGGGCGACGGCGACAACGGGCAGCAGCGCGAGGAGCATCCCGCGCCCCACCAATCGGGGCACGACGGCGCGAGCGGCAGCGCGCGGGAGTTGGCGGCGCGCGGCGCGTTCACCCGCCACGACGACGAGCGCGAGCACGACGAGCAGCAGCGCGAGCGTCGCCGCCTGCGCACGGTCGAAGCTCGCCGAATACGCCGCGTTGATTCCCCAGGTCAGCGTCGGAAACCGCATCATCGCAACGAGCCCGAAATCACTCAGGGCATAGAGCGCAACGAGGAGAGAACCCGCGATGGCAGCGGGGCGAACGCTCGGCCACGTGGCGACAAGAAAGGCGCGCAGCGGCCCGCGCCCCAGCGTGCGCGCGACGCCTTCGAGGTCACCGGATGCTCCGCGCAAGGCCGCCGCCACCGGCAGCGTCACATACGGAACCGTCACCGCGGTCAGCAGCAGCCAACTCGGCACGAATCCGTTGAGACCCGGGATCACCACGAGCCACCCGTAGCCCGCCAGGTACGACGGCACCGCCAGCGGCAGCGCCGAGATCAGCAGCCAGGTGCGCGCGAACGGCACCCGCACGCGCGTCAGCACGAACGCTACCGCCGTACCGAGCACGAGTGCCGTCACCGTGGTCGCGGCCGCGAGCCCGAGCGAGTTCGCGGCGTACTCCAGCACTCGCCCGCGCGCGAGGGTCTCGATCACCGCCGTCAACCCTGACTCAGCCGTGCGAACCACCAGATAGACGAGGGGAATCGCGGCGGCCGATGCGGCGACGATGGCGGTGATGACAAGCCACCACGGCGCGCGGGACGACACCGACCGGGCGAGGCGCGACGACGCCGCGGGGGTGATCCGGGCATCCGGACCCCCCGCGGCGGTCATGCTTTCTCGCCCGGGCGCGATGGTCATAGCTCTAGTGCATCACGTTTCTGCTCGTGGCCGGCAGAGACCGAAGTCCTGTCGACTCGCGCTAGATGAGTCCCGCGTCGGCGAGCAAGCGCTGGGTCGTGGCGAGGTCGTTGAGGTCGCTCAAGTCGAGGTCAGGGTTGATGAGGCTCTCGAGACTCGGCAGACCCACCGGGGCGGCGACGCCGGGCAACAGCGGGTACTCGAAGGTCGTGTCAACGAAGTACTGCTGCGCCGCTTCCGAGACGAGGTAGCGCACGAACTCGAGCGCGTCGGCGTCGGCAACGGCGCCGTTCAGGATGCCTGCTCCCGAGACGTTGACGATCGCACCCGCATCACCGGCGGTGAGGAACTTGATCTGCGCGCGCATGTTCTCAGCCCCCGCTTCGGCGGCCGCGCCGTACCAGTAGTAGTGGTTGATGAGTCCGAGTTCGACAACACCCTCATCGACGGCGGTGAGAATCTGGCTGTTGCCTTCGAAGATCTGCGGGCTGTTGGCCGCGAGTGCCGACACCCACTCGGCTGCGGCGTCTTCGCCCTCCAGAACGCGCAGGGCGGTCACGAACGACTGAAAGCTCGCGTTGCTGGGAGCAACCGCGAGGCGACCACTCCACTCGTCGGTCACATAGTCGTCGATCGTGTCGGGCAGCTCGTCGGCGGTGAACCGCTCGCCGTCAAAAACGACGACGCGTGCACGGCCCGTAACGCCCACCCATGTGCCGTCGGTCGACGTGAAGCCCGCCGGAATCGCGCTGGTCACATCATCCGGCAGGTTCGTGAAGAGCCCGGCCTGGCTGAGGGCGCCGAGCGCTCCGGCATCCTGCGAGAGGAAGACGTCGGCAGGGCTCGCGTCGCCCTCTTCGAGCAACAGGGCGCCGAGCTCGGGAGTGTTGCCGTAGCGCACCTCCACCACGATGCCCGTTTCTTCGGTGAACTGATCGATGAGCGGCTGCACGAGCTCTTCGTCGCGGCCCGAGTAGAGCGTGAAGGTGCCGTCGGCCGTCGGTTCGACGGGAGCCTCGCTCTCAATCGGTGCGGGCGCGGCACAGCCGGCGAGCAGCAGGCCGGTTGCGGCGAGGGCGGCGAACGAGAGAGGTGCGGTGACGCGCATGAGAAGGATGCTCCAGAACTAACGAGGCGAACAAGACCGGCGACGCTGCCGCAGGTAAGGTTAGCCTTACTTTACCTTGGGCGCCAGT
>JAYUKK010000119.1:0-3857 GCA_043764515.1 Microbacterium sp. | reverse complement strand
GGGCCGCGCCCGAACGGGAAATCTTGGGTGAAAGAAAGGTCTTTCGCCGAACTGTTCTGTTGTGGTCGGCCGCGCCCCCGGTATCGAGTGCTGCGCTGGCTGACTCTGGCGGTACTGACCCTGTCACGGTCGGGCACTGCCGCCCCCTCGCCCTGTCACAGCGGTGTGGCTGAGGAAACTGGCTATTCCCCGCGGTCGCGGCAATCGGTGCCGCAATACTGGTCTGGTAACGCCCAGAAAGCTTGTCTGTCTGTCGTCGCGAGCGCGGCTGGCGACGACTCGCCCTCATTATCGCACGGACTCGCCATCTCAGGACCTTCGACCCGACCGCGAGCCCGTTCTGGCTGGGATAATCGAGGGGTGAACGACACGTCCAACGCCGCCATCGAGAACCCTTATGCCTCTCGCCGACCCATCGGGTTGGGCATTTTCCTCATCATCACAGGAGCGATTGGCTGGTTCGGTGCGATGCAACTCATCACCGAACGCGTGCGGCTGCTCCTTGACCCGGAGTACACCCTCAACTGCGACATCAACCCGCTCATTTCGTGCGGCAACGTTATGGCCTCGTGGCAGGCCTCGTTATTGGGCTTTCCGAACCCGCTTCTCGGCGTCGCGGGTTTCGTCGCCCCGATCGCCGTCGGCGTCGCTCTCCTCGCCGGCGCCCGATTCGACCGCTGGTTCTGGTGGGCGTTCATGGCGGGTGTCACCGGCGCGTTCGTATTCATCCACTGGCTTTTCGATCAAGCCGTCTACCAAATCGGCGCGCTGTGCCCCTGGTGCATGCTCGTGTGGCTCATGGTCATCCCGATGTTCTGGGTGTTGCTGGTGTGGAGCCTCACGACGCAGAAGCTCACTGACAACGCTCGCGTACACCGGTTCGCCGCGACGGTTTGGCCGTTCACTTGGGTGATCGTGCTCGCGAACCTCGTCGCGATCGCCGTCGCGATTCTCGTGCAGTTTCCGACGCTCATCAGCCTACTGCTGGGCTAGCCCGCGTCTCGAATCAGGCGAACCAGAGGGCGAGCTCGCGCGCCGCACTCTCGGGCGAGTCGGAGCCGTGCACGAGGTTCTGCTGAACCTTCAGGCCCCAGTCGCGGCCCAGGTCTCCGCGGATCGTGCCCGGTGCTGCCGTCGTGGGGTCGGTCGTTCCCGCGAGCGAACGGAATCCTTCAATGACCCGATTGCCCGCAATGCGGGCGGCGACGACGGGGCCCGACTCCATGAACTCCATGAGCGGCTCGTAAAAAGGCTTGCCCTCGTGCTCGGCATAGTGGGCGGCGAGCAATGAGCGCTCGGGCTGCACCAGCGCCAAGTCGACAAGCTGGTAGCCCTTCGCCTCGATGCGGCGCAGAATCTCGCCCGTGAGGTTGCGGGCAACGCCATCGGGCTTGATCAGAACGAGGGTTTCTTCGACGGTCGTGGTCATGGGGGGCTCCTTGATTGAGGGGTCGGGGATGCGCGAAAAGGCGTCAGGCGGTCGCGGCACGCGTCGCGGCATCGAGTTGTGTGCCCTTGACGAAGCAGTAGATCCAGAATCCCACGAAGATCGCCGCCGTGACAGCCGCCAGCACTTCGATGAACCCCGTCGAAAGCAAGAGAAGCTGAAGGGCGTGGCCAAACCACACTCCCCACCGGTAGCGCACAACGCGCGTGGCCACGAGTAAGAGCAGCACAAGCACTGCACCGCCAGCGAACACGACACCCGAGGGCAGCACGCCGAGGCCGTTGATCGCGAGGGTGCCGAAGATGACCGCGAGCACCTCCATGCCCAGGGTCACGGTGAGGAGCGACTCGAGCGCGCCGCGCACGCGCTTCGGGCGGCGGGCGGGCGGGTCGGGGGTGGGAGTGGTGTTGGTCACAGCATCCAATTCTGCTCGCGTGCGATGAGCATCGCCTGACCGACGAGCGTGATCGATCCCGTCACGAGAATTGCATCGTTGGGGCCGGCCTCGTCGCGGGCCTCCGCGAGCGCAATGGCGAGGTCGGGCTCGACGCTCACGCGGTCGGAGCCCGCGACGGCGGAGACTGTCTCCGCGAGCTCGTCGGCATCCACGGCCCGCACCGAGTCGGAGCGCGTGACGATGAAGCGATCGACAATGGGATCGAGCGCCTCGATGATGCCGCGGTCGTCTTTATCGGCGAGCACGCCGACGATCGCCGTGATCGAGTCGAAGGCAAACGACTGCATCAACGCCCGGCCCAGCGCCTCGGCGCCGTGCGGGTTGTGGGCCGCGTCGACGAGCACGCTCGGCTCGATGCCGATGAGCTGTAGACGGCCGGGGCTCGTGACCGTCGTGAAGCCCTCGGTGAGCACGTCGTCGGCAAGACGCTGCGTGCCGTCGCCGAGAAACGATTCGACCGCCGCGATCGCGACGGCGGCGTTGTGCGCCTGGTGCTCTCCGAAGAGCGGAAGGAAAATCTCGCGGTACTCCCCCGCGCGGCCCCGCACGTCGATCAGTTGGCCGCCGACCGCGAGGCGGGCATCGAGGAGGGCGAAACCGACGCCTTCAGCGACGACCTCCGCCTCGTTGTGGGCGGCGGCGCTCGACAGCTCATCCATCGCCTCGGTGGCTTGCAGGGCGGTGACGACCGTCGCCGAGGGCTTCACGATGCCGGCCTTGGTGCGCGCAATCTCAGCCACCGTGTCGCCCAAGAACCGCGTGTGGTCGAGCGCGATGGGGGTAAACACCGCGACGTCGCCGTCGGCAACGTTTGTCGAATCCCACTCGCCGCCCATGCCCACCTCGATGACGGCGACGTCGACGGGTGCATCAGCGAAGCTCGCGTAGGCGAGAGCGGTGAGCGCCTCGAAGTTGCTCAGCGCTGGCTCACCACTCGCCGCCAGCTCGGCGTCAACCATGAGCAGATAGGGCGAGACGTCGGCCCAGTTGTCGGCAAGCGCACGGTCGGCGATGGGCTCGCCGTCAATGACGATGCGTTCGTTGAGTCGCAACAAGTGCGGGCTCGTCAAGAGTCCCGTTCGCAAGCCGTAGGCGCGCAGGATGCTCTCGATCATGCGCGCGGTCGACGTCTTGCCGTTCGTGCCCGTGATGTGCACGATCGCAAAACTGCGCTGCGGGTCACCGAGCAGCTCGACAGCCCGCCGGGTGGCATCGAGACGCGGCTGAGGGCTCGCCTCGGTTCCGCGAGCAAGGAGCGCGGCATGCACGGCATCAGCCGCCGCGCGATCGGCCGCGGCCTGGGCGTCGATTCCACTCACGCGCGCACCACCGAAACCGTCACGGATGCTCCCTCGCCCACCGCGGTCGCCTCACCGTCGCCCGCCGCGCCGAGGTGCATCGCCGTGGCAAGCGTCTCGGTGCTGAAGAGCTCGCGGTGCGCCTCAATCGCGGCGAGGGCCACGGCGTCGTCGCAGCCGAGCGTCAGCGCAATGCGGTCGCTCACGTCGAGCCCCGCGTCTTTGCGTGCTTGCTGCACGGCGCGAATGACGTCGCGTGCGAGGCCTTCGGCCGCGAGCTCGGGGGTGACCCGGGTGTCGAGCAACACGAACCCCTGGCCGGGCAAGAAGACGACGGCCGCCGCCGGGTCGTCGAGCTCGAGTTCGAGGCTGTACTCGCCGGCTTCGAGCGGCACACCGCCCACGACGACGGTGTCGCCATCGAGCATCCAGTCGCCGGCCTTCGCCGCGGCGATGACCTGCTGAACCTGCTTGCCGATGCGGGGGCCCGCGGCGCGCGAGTTGACGGCGAGTCGCCGCGCGATGCCGTACTCATCGACGAGGCTCTCGTCGAACTCGACGAGTGTGACGGTCTTGACGTTGAGCTCGTCGCGCACGATGTCGCTAAACGCGTCAAGCGCGGCGGCCCCCGGCGTCACAACCGTGAGGCTCTGCA
>JAYUKK010000118.1:0-3869 GCA_043764515.1 Microbacterium sp. | reverse complement strand
AGACGTAGCTCGGGAAGGTCACGTCGGCACCCCGGTTAAAGTTCGTGATGATGAAGTCATCAAAACTGAGGGCGAACGAGAGCAACGCAGCCGCGACGATGCCCGGCAGCAGCATCGGGAACGTGATGCGCCAGAACACTTGCGTCGGGCTGCCGTAAAGGTCACGTCCCGCTTCTTCGAGAGCGGGGTCGAGACCCGCCACGCGAGAACGCACCGTCACGACGACGAAGCTCAAGCAGAAGAGCGTGTGGGCCAGAATGATCGTTCCCATGCCCTTCGGCACGCCCGCCTGCAAGAACTGCGCTGCCAGGCCCGCGCCCAAGACAACCTCGGGCGTTGCCATCGGCAAGAAGATCAGCAGGGTCGTCGCGTTGCGGAAACGGAAGCGGTAGCGCACCAATGCGATCGCGATCATCGTGCCCAGCGTCGTCGCGAGCAGGGTCGCGACCACACCGATGAAGACACTGTTGCCAAACGCTTGGCACACCGTCTGCGCCTCGCACACCGTGAACCAGTTCTCGAGCGTGAAGCCGCTCCAGATGATGTTCGTGCGCCGCGAATCGTTAAACGAGAAGGCGATCGTGTACGCGATCGGAATCAGCAAGAAGACGAACGCCATGACGGCGTAGACCCAAATACCGTACTTGCCGAAGCCTCTCACAGCAGGTCCTCCGTTCCGCTGCGCTTCACATACAGCGCCACCAGCACCAGGATGAACGCCATCAGCAGCAGAGACAGCGCGGCCGCGGCCGGGAAGTTCTGCAGCACGAGGAAGTTCGCTTCAATGACGTTTCCGATCATGGTGGTGTCGGCGGAGCCCAAGAACTCTCGCGACGCATTGACGTAGTCACCCGCCGCCGGAATGAAGGTCAGCAGCGTTCCCGACATGACGCCCGCCGCCGAAAGGGGCAGGGTCACGGTGCGGAAGGTTGTCGCCGGCCCACCGTACAGGTCGTTGCCTGCCTCGAGCAGGCGTAGATCGAGCGAGACGAGCGTCGCGTAGATCGGCAGCGTCATGAACGGGATGAAGTTATACGTGAGACCGAAGATGACAGAAAACGCAGTGCCCGTGATCGACTCGCCGGGGCCGAGTATTCCGATCGACGAGAGGATGCCCGCAACAGGCCCCTCGGTGGAGAAGATCTGCTTCCACGCGAGGGTGCGCAACAGGAACGAAATGAAGAACGGTGCGATCACGAGCACGAGCGCGAGCGACTGCAAAAGCGGGAATGGTCGCAAAGTGATGCCGATGAAGTACGCCAAAGGGAAGCCGATCAGCAGTGCGAAGAGAGTCGCAAGCGAGGCGTATCCCACCGATCTCACCGCCTGCTCGCCGTAGAGCTCAATGACAGACACGTAGTTCTGCCAGTTGAAGGCATTCACGAACTTGCCGAAGATCAGCGGATCAGGCGCCTGCAGGCTCGTGATGATGAGCGAGATCAGGGGCGTGACGAAGAACAGGATGAGGTAGAAGATGCCGGGAAGCAGCAGGAAAAGCGCGACAGGGCTCTTCCGGCGGGCAACCGGCTCGACGACCGCGGTCGTGTTCGAGAACGCGGTAAAAGCCATGGCTTAGGCCTCCTCGAGTTCCGCTTCGAGGTCTTTGCGGGACTGCACAGCGATCATCGAGGTGTCGAGGTCGGCGTGGAACCGCGAAACCGGCTCACCCTCGGCCTCATCAGCCAAACCAAAAGCGTGGTCAACAGCCCAGCTCAGCCACACCTCGTCGCCATCGCGGTGCAGCGTGGTGATCGACGTGTTTTGCACGAAGACGGTGATCGCGCCGTGGCGCGGCATCGTCACTTCGTACTGAGTACTCACGCCGCTGAACGAGACATCGGTGATGCGGCCGGGGCCGATCGTGTTGCGCGCCGAATCCGACGTCGGAGCCGTGTCGTGTAGCGATACCTTCTCGGGACGGACACCAACGGTAATGCGACCGTTGTGACGCTGCGCTCGTTCCAGCGGCACCTCGATCTTGGCTCCTGCGGCATCGACAACGAGCGATGTCTTCGAACTCGACACGACCTCGCCGGTGAACAGGTTTGACTGGCCGAGGAATTTGGCGACGAACGCCGTGTGGGGCAGTTCGTACAGCTCTTGCGGTGCGCCCATCTGTTCGATGCGCCCCTTGTTCATGACCGCGACCGTGTCGGCCATGGTCATGGCCTCCTCCTGGTCGTGTGTGACGTGCAAAAACGTCAGCCCGACTTCGCTCTGGATGTCCTTCAACTCGACTTGCATCTGGCGACGCAGCTTGAGGTCGAGCGCTCCGAGCGGTTCGTCCAGCAGCAACAGTGCCGGCCGATTCACGACGGCACGTGCCAAGGCGACACGCTGCTGCTGACCGCCTGACAGCTGCGTGGGCTTGCGCCCCGAGACGTGGTCCAGTTCGACAAGTCTGAGCGCCTCGTGTGCGAGAGGATCAGCGTTCTTGATGCCCCGTCGCTTCAACCCAAACGCGACGTTCTCGAGGATCGTCATGTGCGGGAAGAGGGCGTAACTCTGGAACACCGTGTTGACCGGACGCTGGTAGGCCTTCGTCGCGGTGACGTCTTTTCCGCCGATGAGGATTCGGCCCGCGGTGGGCTCCTCCAAGCCGGCGATGAGCCGCAGGGTGGTGGTCTTGCCGCACCCAGAGGGTCCGAGCAATGCGAAGAACGAACCCGCCGGAATGGTCAGGTCCAGTTCTTCGATTGCCGTGAATCCCGGAAAACGCTTGGTAATGCCGACCAATTCGAGATCGGCACCCGCTTCAGCGAATCCCCCCTGCGGAACATCGTTGTTCGTCACCGTGTTGGTTCTCTCTTTCGGGCGAGGGCGGATCAGGCGCCGAGCAGGATCGCTTGGAAGGCAGCCTGGTATTCGTTCTCTTCTTGCGCCGTCAGGCCGCGGAACACGCTCGACTTCGACAGGGTGTCAGCGTCAGGGAAGATGAGCTGGTTCTCGGCGAGCACGGGGTCGATGGCCAAGGCCGCCTCTTTGGCGCCTTCAACCGGAGTGATGTAGTTCACCCACGCGGCAACCTCCGCGGCGACCTCGGGCTCGTAGTAGTAGTTGATGAGAGTCTCAGCGTTCGTCTTACGCGGCGAGCCAATCGGGATGAGGAAGTTGTCGTTCCAGAGTGTGGCGCCGCCCTCGGGCAAAACGAACTTCCACTTCTCGTACCTAGCTTCGAGGTTGAGCACGGTGATGTCACCCGACCAGCAGATCGCCGCGAGCGTGTCGCCGTTGACCAGGTCTTCGGTGTACGCGTTGCCGCGAACGTTCCGGATCTGGCCCGTTTCGACCTTCTCGCGGAACGTGTCCAGTGCGGCATTGAACTCGTCGGCCGTGAAATCGCCAGAGATATCGACGCCGTTCTCCAACATGATGAGCCCGACTGTGTCGCGCATCTCTGAGAGCACACCGACTCGGCCTTCGAGGTCCGGTCGCCACAGGTCGCTGACCGAACGGACCTCATCCGTCTCTTCAACGTTGTACGCCACGCCGGCGAATCCGCCCTGCCACGGCAGCGAGTGAACGCGACCCGGGTCGAACGAGGGGTTCTGCAGGCTCGCGACGAGGTTCGAAGCGTTCGGGATGTTGGCCTTGTTCAACTCCTGGGTGTAACCGAGCTGGATGAAGCGGTAGACCATCCAGTCGGTGAGGCACACGGTATCGGCGCCGATGTCTTGACCGAGAGCGAGCTGGTCGCGCACCGTTGCGAAGTACGAGTTGTTGTCATCGACGGTGACGAGGTACTCGACGTCAATACCGAACTGCTCCACGAACGCGACGAGCGTGGGGTAGTTGCCCTCGTCGTCCTCATCGATGTAAAACGGCCAGTTCGCCCACTTCAGAGTCTTGTCGGTCGCCGACATGTCTTC
>JAYUKK010000117.1:0-13965 GCA_043764515.1 Microbacterium sp. | reverse complement strand
GCGTGCCCGTGTTGATGAGGTCGCCGGGCTCGAGCACGAGAAACTGGCTGAGGTAGTGAACGATGAACCACGGGTCGAAGACCATCGTCGAGGTCGTGCCGGTCTGACGGCGCTGGCCGTTAACGTCGAGCCACATGCCGAGGTTCATGACGTCGTCGAGCTCGTCGGCCGTGGCCAGCCACGGCCCCGTCGGGTTGAAGGTCTCGGCCGACTTGCCTTTCGACCACTGCCCTCCGCGCTCGATCTGAAACGCGCGTTCGCTCACATCGTTCGCGACGACGTAGCCCGCGATGTGGTCGCGCGCCTGCTCGGGCGAATCGAGGTAGCTCGTGCGCTTGCCGATGACGATGCCCAGCTCGACCTCCCAGTCGAGCTTCGTTGCGCCGCGCGGCATGCGCACGTCGTCATTCGGACCGACGAGCGTGTTCGGGCTCTTCGTGAACAGGATCGGCTCGTCGGGTACCGGCATGCCCGACTCGGCAGCGTGATCCGAATAGTTCAGCCCGATGCACAGGATCTGGTGCGGGCGAGCGATAGGGGCGCCCACTCGTTGGCGGGTTCCATCTGCGGCAGCGAACGGATGCACAGCACCGACCGCGACACGCTCAGCGACGACGGCGGCGAGACCCAGCATCCCACCGCCCGCTGCAAAGCCGGAGAAGAAGGCCTCGTTGAAGTCGGGGGTGATGTCAGAGACGTCGACGTACGTGTTCTCGTCGACGCGCACGACGGGCTTTTCGTGGCCCGCCGGGCCGAGGCGCATGAGCTTCATCGGTGAGGCCCTTCTATGGTGTGGCGCGACCAACAGAGCGCGCGGTTAACAGGGGGCGCGGCTAGTAGGTGGCGCGGCCGCCGCTGAGGTCGTACACGGCTCCGGTCGAAAAGCTCAGCCGGTCGGAGGTGAGAAACGCCACGAGTTCGGCGAACTCATCAGGGCGGCCGACGCGCTTCATCGGGATGAGGTCGGTGATGTACTTCAGCACCGCGGGGTCGGTCTTGGCATTCATGGGGGTGTCGATCACCGCGGGCGCGATGACGTTGACGAGCACGCCCGACTGCGCGAGCTCTTTGCCCACCGACTTCGTGAGTGCGATTACCGCACCCTTCGTGGCCGAGTACGCCGCGAGGTTCGGGTTGCCGTCTTTGCCCGCCATCGAGGCCACGTTGACGATGCGCCCCCAGCCATTGGCGACCATGCCGGGCGCGAAGGCTCGAATCGTCGCGACCGTGCCCATGACATTGACGTCAACAGTGCGGCGCCACTCGTCGGCGGTCGTCTCGATGAGGGGCTTGTTGGGCCCGACGATGCCCGCGCAGTTCACAAGAATGTCGACGGTGCCCACCTCGGCGGCCACGGCGGCCACAGCCGCGTCGTCGCTGATGTCGAGCTGGAAGTGATCTGCGCGGTCAGCCCCCTCGGCAACATCGAGCGTGATGACGCGGATGCCGTCCGCTGCAAGGCGCTCGGCCGTCGCGGCGCCGAGGCCGCTCAGCCCTCCGGTGACGATCGCGGTGCGGGTCATGGCTTAGATCATACCTAAGACGGCACGCGAACGCGCACCCGGGCGAATCGCTCGAGCGCGGTAAAGGCCTCGTCGCCCTCACCCTCGGTGGACCACTCAATCTCGGGTTCTCCGTCGAACTGCCACCCGGGCCACTCGTCGAGCAACACCGCGAGGAAGGCCTTCGCCTCGTACTCCGTGATGTTCATGCCCATGCACGAGTGGCGCCCGAAGCCGAACGCCAGGTGCGGCTTGCGATCGCGGCGAATGTTGAGCACGCCGGCATCGGGCCAGATCGTGCGGTCGTGGTTGGCCGAGAGGTAGTTGAGCAGCACGTAGCGACGCGGGTCGCGCTCGGCGATGGGCGTCTCGCGGTCCTCAGCGCGCACGCGCTCGATCTTCGGCAGCGGAGTCAAGAAGCGCACCATCTCGGCGATCGTGGCGGCGAAAGCCGTGCGGTTGTCGGTGAGGTGCAGCCGGTCATCCGGATTCGCCATGAGGTGCCAGGTGAGGCCCGTGATGAGCTTGATGACGGTGTCGCGGCCGCCGGCAAGCAGCACGTTGGCAATGCCAAACATCTCGTCGCGCGTCAGGCGCTCGCCGTCGATCTCGAGCCCGGCGATCCAGTCCCAGACGTCGGTCGTGGCCGGGTCGGCGCCCGGGGCCGGGGTGGCCGCGTCGAACACGCGGTCGAGGTACTGCTCGAGCACGGCGCCGCTGCGCAGGCTCGGGCCGTCGAATGATCGTTCGCGCGCGGCGGCGCGCGACTCGGGCGTGACGAGACCCTGGCGGTACGCATCCGCCGTCCAGACGTCGGGGCCCCACGAGGCCCACTCGTCGAGATCCTGTGGTCGGTTGTAGATGACCGTGAGGCAGCCCATGACGTAGGGCAGCGCGAGGTCGGCCGCGAGGTCGCCGCCGCCACGCGCCGTGATGCCGTGAATGAACTCGCGCGCGATGGCCTCGAACTGCGGCGCCTTCGGCTCGATGTTCTGACTCAAGAAGAGCGGATTGACGGCATCGCGAAAACGCGTGTGCCGCGGAGGGTCGTACTCGAGGGGCACTTGCTTGTAGGCGCGCGTATCGCGATCGCCGATGAGGTCGCTCGAAAAGGCCTCAAAGTCTTTCGCGGCAGCACGAACCGCCTGGTATCCGCGAACTTCGTCGCGCTCGTGAGCTTCTCGCACGTAGGGCCTCCGACATTCATCATCGTAGGCTCAAGAAATGCAGTACTGCATCTTCACCGAGCCCCAGCAGGGCGCCAGCTACGACACGATCGTCGCGCACGCGCAGCGCGCCGAGCAGCTTGGCTTTCACGCCTGGTTTCGCAGCGATCACTACTTCGTCATGGGCGACGGCGACGGCCTGCCGGGACCGACCGACGCGTGGACAACCCTTGCCGGCCTTGCCCGCGAGACGAGCACGATTCGCCTCGGCACCCTCGTGAGTTCAGCCACGCACCGCCACCCAGGCATACTCGCCGTGCAGGTCGCCCAGGTCGACCAGATGTCGAACGGTCGCGTCGAGTTCGGCCTTGGCACCGGCTGGTACGAGCGGGAGCACGAGGCTTTCGGCATCCCGTTCCCTGACAAGCGGTTCGGGATGCTCGAAGAACAGCTCGCCATCGTGACGGGCTACTGGGCCACCCCCGACGGCGCGACCTTCTCGTTCGAGGGCGACCACTACCGGCTCGTCGACGTGCCTGCCCTACCTAAGATCGTGCAAGAGCGCATGCCCGTCATCGTGGGCGGCGGCGGACCGCGCAAAACGCCCCAGCTCGCCGCCCGCTACGCGACCGAGTTCAACATCGGGTTTCGCACCCTCGAGAGCTTTGCTGAGGTGCTCGACAACGTGCGTGCGATCTGCATCGAAGAAGGGCGCGACCCCGCGACGCTCAGCATGTCGGCGGCCTGGCCCACGGTGGTCGGCCGTGACGCGGCCGAGATCGCACGGCGCTGCGAGGCAGTCGACATCGACCCCGCGAGCGACCACTCCGAGCGGCTCGTGGGCACTCCATCGCAGGTCGTGGACCAGCTCGCCGCGCTGCGCGAACTCGGCGTCGACCGCGTCTACCTGCAGACGGTCGATATGACCGACCTTGAGCACCTTGACCTGATTGCGGCAGAGGTTCTGCCGCGGCTGAACTGATCCCGCCCCCCAACCGCAACGGAGCATCCATGACTAACACCGCATTCGGCGCTGCCGCCGACTGGACCCGCCGCCAGGTTGACGGTGGCCGCCTGCCGGTTGCCGTGCTCGGCGTTGTCGACGCGAACGGCGTCATTGACGTGGCTGCGTTCGGCACCGACGCCGTCAGTGGGCGCACCGCGCACGTCGACGACCGCTTCGCTCTGTACTCAATCACCAAGCCCCTCGTCGCTCTCACGGCAATGCGCGCGGTCGAGCGGGGGCTGCTCACGACCGAAACCCGGCTGCGGGATGCCGTACCGGCGTTCAGCCACCCCGACGTGACCCTCGAACACCTCTTGAGCCACCGCTCAGGCATCGCCGATGTGCGTCTCGAGGATGACGGGCCCGTGCGCTCGCACGGTCGCGCAACCACGCTGCGCGAAGCTCTCGAGCGGGCCCCCATCGAGTTTGTGCCGGGCACCGCGCGCCGGTACGCGAACCTCTCGTGGGAGGGCGTTGCCGCGCTCATCGAGCACGCCACGGGCAACGCCTTCGCTGACGAGTTCGCCGCCATGGCCGCCACAGTCGGCGCGCAGCACCTCTCCTTCGATGCCGAGGGCGCGCACCACGTGCATGGCTTCGAGCGGTACGACCACGACCCCACCGCCCTGCCCGCCCTGCGCCACCCCGCAGCCGGAGCGGTCGCCAACGCCGCCGACTTGCTCGCGATCGCCCGCTCGCTGCTCATGAACGACGGAGCGATCGTGTCACCGGCAACTGTCGCCGCGATGCGGCAGTCGCGCACCGCCGGGCTCTACGTCATCGATGCCCAACCCCTCAAGCACTTCGAACAGTTCGGGCTCGGATTCTTGCTGCCCCGCGGCCCGGGCCTGCTCGACCACAGTGTCTACGGGCACTCGGGCTGGACCAACACCCAACTGTGGGTGTCGCCCACCGCGGGCCGCGCGGTCGTGCTGCTGACGAACCGCCTCGACGCCAGCGAGCCCGACGTTGGCATGACGGTCGACGAGCTGCTCAACGCGGTGTTTCTCGGGCGCTAGCGCGAGCACTCACGAACCTGCGTTATGGCGTGACCGCGTCGGTCTCGGCCTCGGCCTTCTCGGCGAGTGCCTCGATCGAACGGATGCCCTCCGGGCGCCCGGCGCGCACCCACAGCATCCACAGCGCGCCGGCGATGAGTGCCGCGGCCACGAGGCTCAGAATCGGCCAGCCGCGCGCCAGGTTCACGACAAGGGTGAACGCCACGACGATTGACCCGAACAGGTTGAGCGCGAAGCGCCCGCGTTGTCGGGACACGTGGGTGAAACGAGTCATCGCCAGCAGACCCGAGAGGAAGCTCAAGAAGACCGCCACGGCGTAGAACAGCACGAGCGTTTGGTCGTCGGCGCCGGCCGCGGCAACGACGACCATCGACAGCAGAGCGAAGAGAACGAGACCCCAGTAGGGCGTATGCCGCGAGTTCACCCGCCCGAACGCGGCGGGCAGAATTCCGACCGAGTTCGCTTTCGAGGGGTGCGACGCGAGCGCCTTGAGCAAGCCAGGGCCGGCTTGAAACGACGAGCTCGCGGCGGCGAGCAACAGCAGCGCCGTCATAAGTTGGAAGAGCGCGAAGACGGGCGCGGGGGCGACGTGCCGCGCGAAGTCGGCGATGAGTGTCGACCCCTCCTCGGGCAGACCAACGCCCAGCCGGGCGGCTTGCGTCGCGAGCCCGAGGGTGATGACACCGACGATGCCGAGCGTGAGCCACAGGGTCAACTGGCCGAAGCGGCGGCGCCCGTCGTCATCCAGCTCGCCGAGTTGCGCGATCGCCGTTGAGGGTGCCTCGACGCCGGTCGCGAGGGCCATCGCCACGGGGAAGGCGAGCACGACCGCGATGAGGCCGGCGAGCATCCCGGGGTCGCCGCCCGTGCCCGTGGCCACCACCAAGGCCGAAGCTTCGACCGGCGCCGCGAAGGCACTGAACACGAGCACGGTGCCCGCGATGAGCACGAACACCATTGTCATGAGCGCGAAGACGATACGGCCGAGGTGACCGAACCAGCAGAGCCCACCGACAACGGCGACGAGCACGAGGGCAATGAGCAAGCGCCACGGGGCGAGGTCAGGAAAGTAGGCGATGACTGCGGAGGCCGCCGCCGAAACACTGATGGCGATCGTGAGCACGAAGTCGACGACGAGTGAGCCCACGGGAACGAACGACCAGCCGTCTCCGAACGCTTCACCCACGGCAGCGGATGCGCCCCCACCCTCGGGGTACCGAGCGATGAGCGCGCGATAGTTGATGATGACGAGCGCGATGATGACCACGACGAGGCCCATCGTCGCGACGAGCAGATCGAGTCGACCGTCGAGAGCGTGGAGCGCGGCTTCAACCGCGTAGGCGACCGACGACACGGGGTCAGCCATGACCGCAAAGGCAAAGGCGAGAAACAAGACGGCGCGCGAGCGCAAGATGACCACGCGCAGACATTACTCCTGCGGCGGGTCGCCCAATGGTCTTCCTCGTCGTTACACCGAACGCGCTGGCACCTCATCGATCGAGGTGTACACGGGGATGCCCCGCTCGCGCGCGATGCGAACGTCGTTATCGGCTCCCGTCGACTCCCCCGGCAGCCGGAGAACGGCGTCGCAGTGCTGCAACAAGCGCTCAGCCGTTGGATACATCACCTCACCTGCGAGCGGTGAAAACACATCGGCTCCGGCACTCTCGAGTACCGGTAACGCCACCCATTCGCCAATCATCGGTAGGTGCCCCTTCGCGAAGATCGGCCAAGCGGCCGTCTCGAGGTGGCGCAGATTGGCGGCCATGTGAGCGGGGTCATCTCCCGTGCCCGAGCGGTACGGACCCGCGATGAGAATGAGGAGGGGCTTGTCTGTGGCGTTCGTCATGAACCCGATGTAACATGATAAAACGCGATTAAACAAGATGAAACACGAGATTGGGATGTCTATGCTCGCCGCCGAACGCCGGGACTACCTGCTCGCGCGGCTTCAGCGCGACGGCAACATTGTGGCCAAGCAGGTCGCCGCAGAGCTAGGCCTCGCCGACGACAGCATTCGAAAAGACCTGCGCGAGCTCGCGGCTGAAGGCCTCGTGCAGCGCGTCTATGGCGGGGCGCTCCCCGTCTCGCCCGCAATCGCCGACCTGGCGACGCGGCAGTCGATCGCGCCCGACAGCAAGCTCCGTGTCGCGCACGCGGCTGCCGCACTCATTCGCGAGGGGTCGACGGTCATTATCGATGGGGGGTCAACGGCACTAGCTCTTGCTCATGCCCTTCCGCCGAGCCTGCGCGCGACCACTGTCACGCACAGCCCGACCGTTGCCGCGGCGCTGGGGCAGCATCCTTTGGTGGATGTCATCATGCTGGGAGGCCGCATCTTCAAGCACTCGGGCGTCGCGACTGGCGCCGCGCTCGTCGAGGCGGCATCGCGCGTCAGGGCCGACCAGTTCTTCGTCGGCGTGACCGGCGTCCACGACGAGGGGGGCCTGACAACCGGCGATCTCGACGAAGCCGCGGTCAAACGTGCACTGGCCGATCGAGCCGCCGACGTCTACGTGCTCGCGAGCCGAGAGAAGGTCGGCGCAGCGTCTGCTTTCGACGTTCTGGCGTTCGACGAGGTTGCCGGGGTCATCACGGATGCCGATGGTGAGCACCCGGTGCTGCAGCGCCTCGCGCGCCGAGGGGTCACGATCATTCCCGCGTGACGTCGGTCACGGCATCGCCCAGCCGGATCACGCCCACCGCCGCACGCGGTCAACGAGCCAGCGCAGCGCGTCGTCGGCTCCGTGGTGCTCGGCGGCGAGTGCCGAGATGTGGCTTTCGCCGTCGGCGATCCAGAGTTCGGCGCTCGCGATATGCGCGGCAAGCCAGGTCGAGTGACTCGCCGGAACAACGTGGTCGTCGGAGCCGTGCACGAGCAGCACCGGCGCGACGACGACCGACAGGTCGGCGCCCCACGGCGTGACGTAGGCGATGTCGTCGTCGATCAGAGGGTCAAGCCCCGAGGCCATGCCCGTGCCCGCCACCTCGCCGAGCCAGCCCCACGGGCCGGAGAGCGCCGTCCAGTCGCGCGCCGTGAAGTCGATGGGCGCATCGGCGTTCTGCTCCTCGTGCGCGCGCTTGCTGTCGACATCGCCGAGGGCGGCGCGTAAGGAGGCGTAGCTTGTCGGCCCCATCCCTGCGAACCAGTCGAGGCCCTCGGCGTCGAGCGGCGCGAGACCGGCAACACTCACGACGCCGAGCACCCGCTCGGGGTACAGCGCCGCACACACGAGGGCGTGCGGGCCACCGCCCGAGTGACCCATGGCCGCGAAGCGATCGAGGTGCAAGGCGTCGGCGAGCGCCGCAGCATCGGCTGCCACGCTCGCAATCGTGCGGCCCGGGTGCGCCGTCGAGCCGCCATAGCCCGGGCGATCAAAAGACACCCACCGCACGCCGAGCTCAGCGGCGAGCGCCAGCAGTGGCCGCGGCGGCTCACCCGTGTTGGGCGTGCCGTGGTGCCAGAGGACGGGCACACCATCGCCGCCGGTGTCGTAGCCATGCAGCGTGCGACTATCGGGCAGCGCGATGTCGAATTCGTGCACACTCACGGCAACGGCCCGAGCAGGTCGGTGGCGACAGTGGCGTGCACGGCCTCGGTGTCGCTCGGGTGATAGATGCCCGCGAGCACATCACGCTGCAGGCGGCTGAGCTCGGTTGACGAGCGGTACGCCCCACCGCCCGCGATGCGCATGGCCTGGTCGACGACGTGCCGCGCGGTTTCGACGCTGCGGTGCTTGAGGCCCGCTAGGTCGCGGAACCACCCCGTTCCCCGATCCACACCCTGGTCGCGATCGCGGGCGATGGCCTGCAATTGCGGGGCCAACGCGTCGAGGGCGAGCGCAGCATTCGCGATGCGCCAGCGGATGTCGGGGTCGTGCGCCTGCGGTGCTCCGCCGTGACGCAGGCTCGTGCGGTGCTGCGCGCTCTCGACCGCGAGCTCGAGCGCGCGGTCGGCGATCCCGGCGTAGACACTCGCGATGAGAGAGTGAAAGTTGGCCGCGATCGCGAGCGTGTAGGCATCGCCAGTGGGCCCGACGGGCAGGATGCGCGCCACGCGCTCATCGCTCACCACAGCGCCCTCGAGCCGGGTCGTGTGGCTCTGCGTCGCGCGCATGCCGAGGGTGTCCCAGTCGGGGTTGATCGTCACTCCAGGGGATTCGGCGCCCGCGGTCTCGCGTGTGAGAAAGCCGTGCACGATGCTCGGCTCGCCGCCATCGGCGGGATCGTGCCGCCCGAGCACGCAGAGGCGTGTCCACGCGGGCGAGAGGGTCGTGAAGATCTTCGTGCCCGTGAAGGCCCAGCCACCCGTACCGTCACCGAGCGCGACGCGATCGACGCGCGTGAGCGAGTCGCTCATGACCCGGTCGTTGCCGGCTTCGCTGATCGCAAAGGCGAAGAGTTCGCCGCGCTCGGCGTCGTCGAGCACCCACTGCAGGCTCGCGTCGCCGCTCGCGAGCAGGTCGCGCGCCACACCCATCCACACCAGGTGCATCGTGAGGCCGAGCGCCGTGGCGGGCGCATGGGCGGCCAGTAGTCGTTGGTCGGCGGATGCGGCGCTCAGGCTGCGTGCCGCCAAATAACCCGCCGCACGCAACTCGTCGAGATCGTCGGCGAAGAAGCTGTTCGTCGCGTCGTACCCGGGCGCACGCTCGCGAATGCGCGCGAGAAGCGCGGGGGTCAGCGTGCTCGACATGCCCCCCACGCTACTCACTGCGCCGTCGGCGAACGCCGCACCTCTGTGTCACCCCAAGCGGGTAGCATCCCGCGCATGGCATTTATCGAAGCCCACGGGCTCGTCAAGACCTATACACCGAAGGGCGCGCCCGTCGTGCGCGCGCTCGACGGCCTCGACCTCGAGGTGCCGCAGGGCACCGTCACCGCATTGCTCGGGCCGAACGGCGCCGGCAAGACCACCACGGTCAAGGTGCTCACGACGCTCATCAAGCCCGACTCGGGCTCGGCCGTCATCAACGGCGTCGACGTGCTCGACGACCCGCAGTCGATTCGCCGCATGATCGGCGCGAGCGGCCAGTACGCCGCCGTCGACGAGAACCTCACGGGTTTCGAGAACCTCATGATGGTGGGCAAGCTCTACCACTTGGGCTCGAAGGTCGCGCGCCAGCGGGCGAGCGAGCTCATCGAGCTCTTCGACCTCGTCGAGTCGCAGAACCGCCCGGTCAAGGGCTACTCGGGCGGTATGCGCCGCCGTATCGACCTCGCAGGCGCCCTCGTCATCAAGCCCCCCGTGCTCTTTCTCGACGAACCCACGACGGGCCTCGACCCGCGCAGCCGCATCGGCCTGTGGGACGTCATCGAGACCCTCGTCTCTGACGGAACCACCGTGTTGCTCACGACGCAGTACCTCGAAGAGGCCGACCGCCTCGCCGACTCCATCTCGGTCATCGACAACGGCCAGGTCATCGCGCGCGGCACGGCCGACGAGCTCAAGGCCTCCATCGGCGGCCAGCGCGTCGCCCTGACCGTGGTCGATGAAGCAGACGGGGATGCTGTGCGCCGCTTGCTCGCCACCCACGGCACGGGCGAACCCGTCGTGACGGGTGGCCGCACCTGGGTTGTTCCGGTCGACGACGGCCCCGCGGCTCTCGCCGCGATCGTCGGCGCCGCGGCTCGCGATGGCATCGCCCTGCACGACGCGGGTATGCGTCGCCCGACGTTGGACGACGTCTTCTTGCAACTGACCGGACACGCGGCCGAAGAGACCCCCGAGACCACGGAGAGTGCGGCATGAGCGCCACCACCACCTCGAGCGCAGCATCCACCACCCTGACGCCGATTCCCGGCAGCGCGATCACGCGGTTCATCAGCGACGGCTGGGTGACCACGTGGCGCAACCTCATGAAGATCATCCGGGTGCCCGAGATTCTGTTGTTCTCGCTCATTCAGCCGATCATGTTCGTGCTGCTCTTCACCTACGTGTTCGGTGCCGCGATCGACATTCCGGGCGACGGCTACACCTCATTCTTGATGGCCGGCATCTTCGCGCAGACGGTCGTGTTCGGCTCCACCTACTCGGGCGCGGCGATGGCGCAAGACCTCAAAGACGGCATCATCGACCGGTTCCGCACTCTGCCCATGAGCGGCGCAGCGGTGCTCGTGGGCCGCACGAACGGCGACCTCGTCATCAACGCGCTCTCCATGATCGTGATGATGATCACGGGCTTCGTCGTCGGCTGGCGCGTCAACTCGTCGTTCCTCGAGTTCCTGGCGGGCGTTGCCCTGCTGCTGCTCTTCGCCTACGCCTTCTCGTGGGTCATGGCGTTCTTGGGCATGAGCGTCAAGAGCCCCGAGATCATCAACAACGCCTCGTTCTTGATCCTCTTCCCGCTCACCTTCATCTCGAACGCGTTCGTGCCGAGCGAGAACCTGCCCGACCCGTTGCGCATCTTCGCCGAGTGGAACCCCGTCTCGGCGCTCGTGCAGGCGGCGCGCGAACTATGGGGCAACGTGCCGCCCGGCACCCCCGTGGGCGACGCCTGGACGGCGCAGAACCCCATCGCCACGGTTCTCATCGGCGTGGTCGTGCTGCTCGCGGTGTTCGTGCCGCTGTCGATTCGCAAGTTCGCGACGCTGTCCCGGTAGGTGAAGCTGCCTAAACGCTCCAGATCTCTCGATACGCGACTCGTGCCATCTCATTGGTATGGGAACGGACTTCGTCCTCGCTCCAGCCTTCGGACTCAAGTACGAAAGCCGGCACTGACATTACCTTGCTCTTCATGAGGTCCCGCTTGGCCTTGAAGTCGAGGTTCTTTAGAAGCTCGTTGTCCGCGGCTTCGAGGAAAATCAGGTTGCCGAGCTCGCCGACGTTCTCTGTCGTCCAGGTTCCTGTGCCAATCAGTGCTTGCGGCGCCACGTGCTCGATGGTCAACTCGTCGAGATCAACCGAGTACTTGTAGCCGTGGTGGCGTACGAAACTTCGCAGAATGTATTGCACCAGCGGCTTCTGCTTCGTGAACGAGTTGGTGAAAGCAATCTGCCGGAATCCGGCCACGAACTCGTCCTCTTTGGGGCGACGTACCTTGAGCTTCGATACCAAGGTCGCGATCTCAGCGGATGCGGATCCGGGGTCCGCTGACTCATGGAGCCTTTTGGCGAAAGATGCGTACATGCCGGAGATGCCGCCAGAGGATCTGGAAGAGGTCACTGCCGTAAAGCTGAAGTGGAACTTTTCAATGGCGGATAGCGCCTCAAGCAGCTTTCGATACTTGATTTTTCCGGAGTCGTAGGCCCTAACGAGCGCCAAGACAGCTGGCATCGGCTGTACAACCCGAAACGTCTGAAGCGCCCCGAGGCTGCTCGCGAGACCCGCCTCGTTCTTGGTCCAAGAGTTGGCTGGATCCAGAATCCGTCTGTAAAGCTTGGCATCACTCAAGATGTCCAGGAGGTACTGTCGTGCGTTCTTGGCGTTGATGTTCTTCTTCATCACCGCGTATAGGCGCTTCAGCGGGACAGCGTCATGACGAGACGCCCAGAAGTGATACAGGTAAACGTCACTGTCCAGATCGCCGACTCCACCGTGGATGGTGTCCAACACGGATTTCCAAGTGATCTTCGCAAAGTCAACATCGGCGCTATTCGACTTCAGGAGCTTGGCGAAGAGATTCTTGGCGAGATCCGTGACCGACAAGTCTTTTCCACGTGTGTTCAGCGTCTCGAAGATGAGATACGCGTCGTCTTCGCTCTCAAGCTTGACGAAGATCAGCTTCAAGTTGAGTACTGCATCACGAATACGAACTAGCGCTGCAACCTTCTCCGCCAACTTGTTCGAGATTGGCACCGAGTCATCCAGATCAACCGCCGCGAGAACCCTTCCGATTCTCTTCCTGAGGCCTTCGTTGGCCTCTCGGAGTGCGGTCTCCTCTTGGCGCTCGCCGATGTCCGCTAGCTGAGCTGGGCCGAACCGCAGGATGCGCTCTTGCAAAAACGGGAACGATGTTTCCGTCTTTAGAGTGAACTCATCCTGATTGGCGCGGTTCTTTCGTTCGATGAGCTGGTGCAGGCCGAGTGCCAAGTCCTCTTCTCCGAGCTCATGGAACGCGTCTCGAAGTGCGCAAAGAAGAACCGTCACGGTGGTCAGACGTTGCTGGCCGTCAACGACCCCATATGACTGTTTTGACTCGGCGAATACGACCATGGATCCAATGAAGTAGTCATCGCCGTCCGCGGCCATGACGTCTTCCCAAAAAGCCTGGATGTTGTCGTCATCCCAGGAATACGGCCTTTGGAATCGCGGGATCGTGAAAAAGCGTCCCGCAAAGAGGCTTTCGATGTCGATATCTTCAGACTCGATCTTCAAGGTGATCTCTCCTCAATCTTGACATTAACGAAAGCATCTCCGATCAAGACGACGATGGCAATACGAACCATGCCTGGGAATGATCGGAGGCCGCTCGAGTCTTCAATGCAAACAACGGCCAAGCTTGGGCCGCCAGAATCACCCTCTATGCCGACCCGCAACTCTTCATCCCGCGGAGTGCCCAGCCAACGTCACACTTCTAGCTCAGGGCGTCGGCGAGCGCGCGGATGCCGCGCTCAACCTCGGCGAAGCTCGTGCTCAGCGGCGACAGCCCGATGCGCACGCCGCTCGGGTGACGGAAGTCGGGGATGATCCCCTGCGCCCAGAGCCGTTGAACGGCGATAGCCGAGTTCGGGTGGTCGATCGTGAGGTGGCTGCCGCGTCGCGCAGCGTCGCGCGGCGTGCTCACGGTTGCCGCGGGGATGAGCGCGTCGACAAGCTCGATCGCGTAGCTCGTGAGCGCGATCGACTTCTCGCGAATCGCGGCAATACTGGCCGACTCGATGAGCGTGAGCATCTCGCCGAGCGCGACCATGCCGAGAATCGGCGGGGTGCCACTCACGAGTGACGCGACGCCGGGCGCGGGCGAGTAGCCCTCGGTCATCGAGAACGGCGCGGCGGTTCCGAGCCAGCCGGGAATCGGGTTGCGCAGAGTGTCGTGGTGCCGCGCGGCGACGTAGGCCCAGGCCGGGGCACCCGGGCCACCGTTCAAGTACTTGTACGAGCAGCCCACGGCGTAGTCCACGCCCCAGGCGTCGAACTCGAGCGGAACAGACCCGACGGCGTGCGAGCAATCCCAGATCATGAGAGCGCCCGCCGCCTGCACCGTCGCCGTCACCGCGGGCATGTCAGCCCACCACGAGCTGCGATAGGCGACACCGCTGAACAGTGCGGCGATGGTGCGGGGGCCCACGACCTCGGCGGCGAGCTCGGGGGTGATGCCGGCGTCGAGCGG
>JAYUKK010000116.1:0-3897 GCA_043764515.1 Microbacterium sp. | reverse complement strand
ACGAAGGCGTAGTTGTCGAGCACGTCGAGGATGCCCGCCACGGGAATCAGCACGTCATCGTCACTGATCTCGGGCTCAAAGTCGTCGTCGCCGGGGCCGCGCTTGCGGTCGCGACCGCGACCGCGGTTGCGGTTACGCCCGTCGAGGTCTTGATCGGCACGATCGCTCTGCGGGCCGCGGTTCTGCTCGGCACCCTCGGTGCGGTCGGCACGTGCATTCTGCTGGCCGCCACGCTGCTGGCCCTGCTGGCCGCGGGACTCGCCGGCCTGCTGGCCGTTCTGGGCTGCACCGTTCTGGGCGCTGCCGTTCTGCGCGGCACCGTTCTGGGCGGCACCGTTGTCGGCCCGGTCACCACCACGGCGATTGCGGTTACGGCTGCGGTTACGGCCACCGGCCGCGCCGGCCTCGTCGCCCTCGACAGCGGCATCGTTGCCGTCAGCAGGAGCCTCGGCGGCGGAAGCATCGGCGGCATCAGCGGGGGCGTCGGTGCCGGCAGCGTCGGACGATTCAGCAGCCTGAGCCGGGGCACGCTCGGCTGCGGCTGGCGCGACCTCGGTGGTCGGAAGAGCTGTGAGCGTGTCACTCGTCACACGGCGCGAGCCACGGCGGCGGGGGCCCGCGTCGGCCGGAGCATCCGTTGCCGGCTCAGCGGCCTGCTCACCGGCCTGCTGAGGGGCGTCGGCAGGCTCAGCGGCGTCGGCCGGCGCAGCGGCGTCGACCGCGCTCGATACCTCGTTGGTAGCGGGGGCGTCGGCGACAGTGCTGTCGGCGCCCGCAGAGGCGGCCTGGTTCTGGGTAATGGCGTCCACAAGCTCTCCCTTGCGAAGTTTGGATACGCCGGCCACACCCAGGTCGGTCGCGAGCTGCTGCAGCTCGGGAAGCTTGAGGGTGCTGAGGTCAGCGGGAACATTCACGCTCGAAGCGTGAACGATGGGGTCAGTCACGGAGTTTTTCCTTTCGGCTCCGGGCGCGAAGGGCCTCGGAGGATGCCTGGTGCCTCATGATCGCGACGCCATCGCGGAGCGGGGTGGAAACCGACGAAAAGCGGTGTCGACCGCGCGAATGCTGGGGTGGCGCGAGTGGAAGCAGCGGGGCTGCTGGTGATTGCTCGGGCTGAGAACGGGCTAGGCCGCGGCCTCGGCCGGATGCGTGTTCACTGTAGCACCCTTGAAATCGACCGCGAGCATGTGCGACACCCACGGCGTGGTGGCGTGCTGGGCAATGAGCTCGGCGGCCTGAAGACGCTGTGCCGGGTCGCTGCACAGCACGAGCACCGACGGCCCCGCACCCGAGACCACGGCCGCGAGGCCGTGCTCGCGCAGAGCGGTGATGAGCGCATGGGTTTCGGGCATCGCACTGGCGCGGTAATTCTGGTGGAGCTTGTCTTCGGTGGCCGCGAAGAGCAGTTCGGGGCTCTGGATCAACGCCGCGATCAGCAGCGCTGAGCGCGACACATTGAAGATGGCGTCTTCGTGCGGCACCGACTCGGGCTGCAGCGAGCGCGCGAGCGCCGTCGACATCGTGCTGGTCTCTGGCACGGCGACGAGCAGCGAGACCCCGCGGTGCACGGTCAGGCGCTTGTGCTTGGGGCCCTCGGGAGTCATCCACGCAATAGTGAGTCCGCCGAAGAGTGCGGGCGCGACGTTGTCGGGGTGACCCTCCAGCTCGGTCGCTCGTGCCAACAGGTCGTCGGGCCCGAGCTCAACAATCCCCTCGAGGATGCCTTTGGCAGCCATGATTCCCGAAACGATCGCGGCGGCAGATGATCCCATGCCCCGCCCGTGCGGAATAACGTTGTGCGCCACGAGATCGAGACCCGGCAGCGTCACGCCATGAGCGGCAAAGGTGTGCGCGATGGCGCGCACAACAAGGTTCGACTCGTCGGTGGGCACCTCGCCCTGGCCGACGCCATGCACCTCAACCGTCGCGCCCGGTTCACTGCGCACGCTCACCTCGAGCTCGTCATAGACCGAGAGACCGAGGCCGAGAACGTCGAACCCGGGGCCGAGGTTGGCCGTGGTCGCTGGCACCTTGACGAGAACGCGACGACCCACGAGGCGCGGGTCGACCGTGCTCACGCCGAGACCTTCGTGAGGCCGAGCACCGAGGCGACCTCGGCCGTGTCGACGCGCACAACCGTGGGGCTGACGTCGACGCCGTCGGGGCCTTTGAGCGCCCACTGCGGGTCTTTGAGCCCGTGACCGGTGACCGTGAGGACAACAATCGAACCGGCCGGGATGGCGCCCGCCTCGGCACGCTCGAGCAGCCCCGCGACCGAGATAGCCGACGCGGGCTCGACGAAGATGCCCACCTCTTGAGAGAGCAAGCGGTGCGCGAGCAGGATGTGCTCGTCAGAGATCGCGCCAAAGTAGCCGTTGCTGTCGTCGCGAGCGGCCAGGGCGAGCTCCCACGAGGCCGGGTTGCCGATGCGGATCGCGCTCGCAATGGTTTCGGGTTTCTTGACCGGCTCGCCGAGAACGATGGGCGCGCTCCCCGCGGCCTGGAAGCCGAACATGCGGGGCAGTTTTGTCGCTGCGCCGCGGTCAAGCTCTTCACGGTAGCCACGGTGGTACGCGGTGTAGTTGCCCGCATTGCCGACGGGAAGAATGTGAAAGTCGGGCGCATCCTCAAGAACCTCGACGACCTCAAAGGCGCCCGTCTTCTGGCCCTCAATGCGGTCAGGGTTGACCGAGTTGACGAGGTGCACCGGGTAGTTCGCCGACAGGTCGCGCGCGATGTCAAGGCAGTCGTCGAAGTTGCCCTCGATCTGAATGATCTCGGCTTTGTGGGCGACCGCTTGGCTCAGCTTGCCCATCGAAATCTTGCCCTCGGGCACGAGCACCGCGGCGGAGATGCCCGCGTGCGTGGCGTAGGCGGCGGCGGAGGCCGAGGTGTTGCCAGTCGATGCACAAATGACGGCCTTCGCGCCGTGCTCGACGGCCTTCGAGATCGCCATGGTCATGCCGCGGTCTTTGAACGACCCCGTGGGGTTCATACCCTCGTACTTGACGTAGACCTTCGCGCCCGTGCGCTCGCTGAGGTAGCGCGCGGGGATCAGCGGCGTGCCGCCCTCGCCGAGCGTGATGATGGGGGTGGCCGCGCTGATGTTGAGGCGATCGGCATATTCATGCAAGAGTCCGCGCCACTGCTTCGCCATGTCAGAGTCCTTCTACTCGCAGCACGCTCGTCACGCTATGCACGACGCTGCTGGTGGTCAGTGCCGCGACCGTTGCGGCGAGATCGGCCTCCGAAGCCTCGTGAGTGCCAATCACCAGGGTAGCCGCGCTCGGGGCATCCTTCGCACTGAGCGGGTCGATCACGGCCACCGATTGCGCCACGGTTTCGACCGAGACACCGTGGCTTTGGAAAAGCGCGGCGATGAGGGCAAGCACGCCGGGCTCATCGGCGACGAGCAGCGCGATTTGGTAGCGCGTCATGACCGAGGTGATCGGCAGCACCGGAAGGTTCGCGTGCGTGCTCTCGGCAACGCCCGGGCCACCCGCCACGTGGCGACGGGCAGCAGAAACAACGTCGCCGAGAACCGCCGACGCGGTCTGGATGCCCCCCGCACCAGCCCCGTAAAACATGAGTGGCCCGGCCGCTTCGGCCTCGACGAACACGGCATTGTTGGCGCCGTGGACGGCGGCCAAGGGGTGGGTGTCGGGGATCAGCGCGGGGTGCACGCGGGCGCTCACTCCGTCGACCCCGGTGACGGGGTCGGTGAGCCGCTCGCAGATGGCGAGCAACTTGACGACGTAGCCAGCCTTGCGCGCGGCAACGACCTGCTCGAGCGTGACCTCGGTGATGCCCTCGCGATACACCGCGTCGGCCGGAACGAGCGTGTGGAAGGCGAGGCTCGCGAGAATCGCGGCCTTCTGGGCCGCGTCGTATCCCCCG
>JAYUKK010000115.1:0-3905 GCA_043764515.1 Microbacterium sp. | reverse complement strand
TCATTGACGCGGCCGCCAAGGCCGATGCCCTGCGCGAGTGGGCGGCCCACTTCGGTGTGCCCCAGCACCGCACGATCGCCGTGGGCGACGGAGCGAATGACCTCGCGATGATGGCTGCCGCCGGGCTCTCGATCGCGTTTGACGCCAAGCCCGTCGTGCGGGCCGCAGCCCACCTGAACCTGCCCGATCGCGACCTCTCAGCCGTGCTGGCCGCGCTGGGCGTGCGCTGAAGGGTTAGTGCCCCATCCCGAGGCCGCCGTCGACGGGAATGACCGCGCCACTGATGTACGCGGCGTCATCGCTCGCAAGCCACGTCACGACGCGGGCAACTTCGAGGGGCGTCGCGAACCGGCCGGCGGGGATCGCCTCTTGGTATGCCTTCTGCTGGTCTTCTGGCAGGGCGGCCGTCATGTCCGTCTCGATGAAGCCGGGAGCGACGACGTTGGAGGTGATGCCACGACCGCCGAGCTCACGCGTGAGCGAGCGCGCCATGCCCACCAGGGCCGACTTCGACGCGCTGTAGTTGACCTGGCCGGCTGAGCCGTAGAGGCCGACGACGCTCGAGATCAAGATGATGCGACCAAAGCGCGCCTTGAGCATGCCTTTCGACGCCCGCTTCACGGTGCGGAAGGCCCCCGTGAGGTTCGTGTCAATGACGTCGGTGAAGTCGTCTTCCGACATCCTCAACAGCAGTGTGTCGCGCGTAATGCCCGCGTTGGCCACGACGACCTCGATCGGTCCCAGTTCGGCCTCGACGGCGCTGAATGCGGTGTCGAGCGATGCTGAATCGGTAACGTCGGCGATGACAGTGAGCGAGCCCTCTGGGCCCGACCCCGAACGAGCGGTGACGGCGACGCGGTGGCCCTGCGCCACGAATTCCTGGGCGATCGAAAAGCCGATGCCGCGGTTGCCGCCGGTAACGAGAACAGTGCGCTGGGTGGTCATGGCTCCCCAGCATATGCGCAACGTCGCGGACTACCATCGCAGTGTGTCAAAGCCCATCCCCAGTGCCATCACGAGCCTGCAAACGTCGCCCGACGACGAGCGTCGTTCGCGCATGGTGCGGTACTCGGTCGCTATGGGAATCCGCATGATCTGCATCGTCGCGTGCTTCATTGCTCCGGGGTGGTGGATCCTCATTCCCGCATTTGGAGCCATCGTGCTGCCCTACTTCGCGGTCATCGCGGCAAACACCGTCGTGTCATCGCCCCGCTCATCCGTCGAGCGCCCGGGAGCGCTCCTGCCGGTCAAGAACGGCCCGTCGTCACGCGGCTCCGCGTGATCGATCTGCCTGGCTCCATCTCGAGCGTGCGCTGTTCTCGAGCCGGATGCCGTGCCGAGGCCACGTGGGCCGTGAATTGGCGCAACCCCCGCATCCACACCGCCGACCGGGTCAAAGTCTGGCTCGCGTGCGACGAGCATCGTGACTACCTGTACGACTATGTCGAGGCCCGCGGGTTCCCTGTCACGATCACTCCCGCGGGTGTGGTCGTCGATCGGGTTCCCGAGCCGGGAGAATAGCTCGACGTGAGCATCCTCTCGCTGGCCCTGACGCGCCGCTGGCTCGGCTGGCTTGCGTTCACGACCGTGTTCGCGCTCGTCTGTATCGGTCTCGCGCAGTGGCAGTGGGCCCGCCGCGTCGAGGCAGTTGCCGAGATTCGTGTCGTCGCGCAGAACTGGGATGCGGCTCCGGTGGCCCTGCGCGAGGTGCTGCCGGGTGACGCCCCGCTCGCCGCCGATGCGGAGTGGACTCCTGTCATGCTCGAGGGTGAATACCTGCTCGATGAGCAGCTACTCGTCCGCAATCGCCCGCTTACTGGTCGCCCCGGGTTCGAGGTGCTCACTCCGCTCTTACTGGACTCCGGTGAGGTGTTCATTGTCAACCGGGGGTGGCTCCCCACGGGCGAAGCCCAAGACTCTCCCGATGTCGTCCCCCGGCCTCCTCAGGGCGCTGTACAAGTACTCGTTCGGCTCAAGCCCGGCGAACCGACGATCGCCGGTCGAGGAGCCCCCGACGGCCAGATCGCAACGATCAACATGCCGCAACTCTCCGAGCGGGTCGACGGCGGTCCGGTTATCACCGGCGCATACGGCCTGCTCGACTCCGAGTCACCGTCAGCCGGCGAACGGCCCGCCGCTGCTCTTCGCCCGGCGCCCGACGAGGGGCCGCACCTCAGCTATACCTTCCAGTGGTACCTGTTTGCCCTGCTTGGATTCATCGGGTTTGGGTGGGCGCTGCGTCACGAACACCGCACCCTCCGTGCCGAAGAAACCGGCGTGCCGATCGTTCCCCGGCCGCGTCGACGACCGAGCGACGCCGACATCGAAGACGATCTGATCGACCGCGGCAGCGCCGGTGTGGCCCAACAGGGAGGCCGTGTGTCTCAGGCGAGCGAGATCAGTTCGGAGTAGTCCGCCGTCCACAGGTCTTCAACGCCGTCGGGCATGATGAGTACGCGCTCGGGGTTCAAAGCCTCGACAGCGCCTTCATCATGGCTCACGAGCACCACGGCCCCTGAATAGCTCGCGAGCGCCCCGAGAATCTCTTCCCGGCTCGCGGGGTCGAGGTTGTTGGTGGGCTCGTCGAGCAGCAGCAGGTTGGCTTTCGAGACGACAAGGGTCGCGAGCGACAGACGCGTCTTCTCACCGCCCGACAGAACGCCGGCGGGCTTCTGCACGTCGTCGCCGATGAAGAGAAACGACCCGAGCACGCTGCGTGCTTCACGTTCCGTGATCGCATCGCTCGCGCTCATCATGTTCTCGAGCACGCTGCGCTTGACGTCGAGGGTCTCATGCTCTTGCGCGTAGTACCCCACACGAAGGCCGTGCCCCGGTTCGATGGCGCCCGTGTCGGGAGCATCCACTCCCGCCAGAATGCGCAACAGGGTCGTCTTGCCAGCGCCATTGAGGCCCAGGATGACGACTTTCGAGCCGCGGTCGACAGCAAGGTCGACCGCCGTGAAGATCTCGAGTGACCCATAACTCTTCGAGAGGTTGTGGGCTTGCAACGGGGTCTTGCCGACGGGTGCCGGCTCCGGGAAACGAAGCTTTGCCACACGGTCGACTGCCCGAACCTCGTCGAGGCCCGCAAGCATCTTCTCGGCGCGCGCGACCATCTGGTGCGATGCCGCGGCCTTCGAGGCTTTGGCGCCGAACTTCGCGGCCTGCAGTTGCAGCGAGGTGGCCTTCTTCTCGACGTTGACGCGCTCTTTCTTGCGGCGTTCTTCGTCGGCCTCGCGCTGGCGAAGATAGTTCTTCCAGCCCATGTTGTAGATGTCAATAACCGTGCGGTTGGCGTCAAGGTAGAAGACACGGTTGACGGTCTCTTCGACGAGGTGCACATCGTGGCTAATGACGATAAAGCCACCCTGGTATGCCTTCAAGAAGTCACGCAGCCATACAACGGAGTCGGCGTCGAGGTGGTTGGTCGGCTCGTCAAGAATCATCGTCTCGGCGTCGCTGAAAAGGATGCGGGCGAGCTCGATGCGACGCCGTTGACCGCCCGACAGTGTGCTGAGCGCCTGGCTCAGAATGCGATCCGGAAGGCTCAGATTGCTGGCGATCGCGGCTGCCTCAGCTTCAGCCGCGTACCCGCCGAGCGCGTGGAACCGGTCGGTCAGTCGCCCGTACTGCGCCATCGCCTTCTCGGCGACGGCGGCGTTGCTGCTGCCCATCTCGATCGTGGCGCGTTCCATATCGATCACGATCTGACCGAGTCCACGTGCATCGAGAATGCGCGTGCGGGCGAGTTGCTCGGGGTCTCCCGCGCGGGGATCCTGCGGCAGATAGCCAATCTCACCCGTGCGGTTGATCGAGCCGCCTGTCGGCTGGCCTTCACCCGCGAGGGCGCGCGTCATGGTCGTCTTGCCGGCACCGTTACGCCCCACGAGCCCGACCTTGTCGCC